>CBDULU010000384.1:0-2290 GCA_965368155.1 uncultured Flavobacteriaceae bacterium | reverse complement strand
TACCCATATTGTTTCTGTTGTTTTTTAGTGTACAATTAAGGGCTCAGGAAAACAATATAGAGTTTACTCAGGAAGAAATTGATTGGATTGCTTCACATGAATCTTTGAATGTTGGCAATGAAATGGATTGGCCCCCTTTTGATTTTGTGGATAAGGACAATCTTCCTGCCGGATATTCTATAGATCTAATGGAATTGATAGCAGAAAAAACGGGATTGAATATTCAGTTTGTCAACGGTTATTCCTGGAATGAGATCCTTGATCAATTTCAGAGAGATGAGATTCAAATATTGCCTGCGATATATAAAGATGATGAAAGAAGTGCCTATATGGAATTCACTTCCAGTTACTATATCCAACCAAGTATATTGGTGACCAATAGCAGCGACAACATAAATTCTATCCATGATCTTTCCAATAAAAATATTGCGGTTATTGAGGGGTTTTCTATTACTGCTGAATTGGAAAAGAACTATCCTGATATTCATGCTGTTCCGGTTAAAACAGTTCGAGACGGGCTGATGAAGGTGTCGACGGGAGAATTGGATGGGTTTGTTGAAAGCATAGGAGTGGTTTCGTACTATTTGGAATCAGATTTTATCCCTAACCTAAAGATGTCATCAGATGTTCAGCTGGATAAAATGAATTTTCCTGGACTTCATATAGCGGTTCTTAAAAAGAACCTTCTTCTAAGAGACATTTTACAAAAAGGTTTAGAGCGTGTCTCAAAAGATGAAATGAATGATCTTCGTAAGAAATGGATTACTGCAGATACTATTGAACAAGAGGAGGCTATCAACTTTACTTCTCTGATCATAAAAAGTATTACTGCCATTATTATCTTATTTATTATCGGTCATTATTCCATAAAGTATTTTTTCAAAAAGGTGGTCAAAGAAGAAATAGTATTGGAAATTGGTTCCCAAAGATTCCGTGTCATTACGATAATGGGGACCTTATTACTTTTGGTTGTTATATCCTTTTTCGGATGGTTGGCCATGGAGCACAATCAGAATAAAATTCTAAATGATCTGGAGATCAATCTGGAAATGACTTTGGAAAATACCCACGAAAGATTAAAATTATGGGTAGATGGTCATAAATTAATCATACAAGAATTCGGAAGAGATCCTGTTCTTGTTGAGGCCACCAGGGAAATTATTACTGTTCCAAAAGATAAAAATGAATTATTGTCTTCTGATGCCTTGATTAAAGTAAGAGCTTTTTATGATAAATATAAAGGACCGCTTGAAAGTGTTGGTTTTTTCATTATCGATAAAAATTATCTGAATCTGGCCTCATCAAGAGATGAGAATATCGGTGTTCAAAGCGTCATTTACAGTCAAAGACCAGAATTGATGCAAAAGGTTTTCGAAGGAAATTCGGTTTTTGTTCCTCCTATTGAGTCTGATGTTCATCTTGATGAGGTTGGAAGTAACGGCAGTAAAAGCAAGCCTCCAACTATGTTTTTCGTCACTCCTGTAGAAGGAGCCTCCGGGGAAATTATTGCTGCCTTTGCTATTCGAATTGATCCAACGATTGGCTTTTCAAGAGTTATGCAATTAAGCAGAATTGGTAAAACCGGAGAAAGTTATGTTTTTGATCATAATGGAAGGCTTCTCTCTGAAAGCAGATTTAAATCTGACCTGAGAAGTATAGACTTAATTTCTTACGATCAGGAGGATATACTACAACTCGACATCAGGGATCCTGGCGGGAATATGATGACCGGCTTCAGATCGGGTATCCCAAGAGAGCAACAGCCCCTTACAGTAATGGCGGCCGATGCGATCAAAGGCAGGTCCGGAACGAATATGTCAGGATATAGAGATTATCGTGGAGTACCAGTATATGGTTCATGGTTATGGGATGATCAATTAGGGCTGGGTCTGGCTTCTGAAATAGACGTAGCAGAAGGAGAATCTACCTATGTGACCATACGACTCACGATGTTAGGAATATTCACCGGATTAGTTATCCTTATGATATTTGCCGTTCTGTTTTCACTCGAACTTGGCGAAAAGGCCAATACAGCCTTGATAAAAGCTAAAGACCAACTTGAAGAAAGAGTTGTGTTGAGAACCAAACAATTGAACGAAGAAAAGGCATTTTTAAAAATTCTGATCAATGCCATTCCTGATATCATTTTTTATAAGGATACGGATAAGAAATATGTAGGTGCCAACAAAGCTTTTGAAAAGCATATTGGTTTCGACATTGATACATTAATAGGGAAAACTGATATGGAGATCCTGCCCTCGGAGAAGGCAAATAGACATATGGAAGATGA
>CBDULU010000383.1:0-2299 GCA_965368155.1 uncultured Flavobacteriaceae bacterium | reverse complement strand
GTTACAGGCATGGTGGCGGCTGGCTGTATTTTGCCTGTTGAGGTTTTGATAAAATCTGCTCCGGCATACATTGCAATTTCACTGGCCTTTCTTACATTATCCAAAGTGTCTAATTCCCCTGTTTCAAGAATCACTTTCAAATGTGCTTTCCCACAGACCTCTTTAATAGCCGCTATCTCATCAAAAACAAAATTATATTCGCCTGCTAAAAATTCTCCCCTGGAAATGACCATATCAATTTCATCAGCGCCTTGTTCAACAGCAAATTGTGTGTCGATAATTTTTGTTTTCCTGCTGGATTGCCCACTGGGAAAAGCGGTAGCCACCGAGGCCACCTGAATGTTTGATCCTGCTAAAGCGGTCTTTGCGATTTTTACATAAGTAGGGTAAACGCAAACTGCAGCGACGGTTGGGATATGCGCTAATTGCTCATGAAGGTGCAAGGCTTTGTAGCATAATTGCTTTACTTTACCTGGTGTATCTTTCCCTTCCAGGGTGGTAAGATCGATCATGCTCAGGGCGAGTTTTAAGCCTTCAACTTTAGAAGATTTTTTTATACTTCTTTTGCAAAATCTATCGACTCGCTCCAATACGCCTACGGTGTCATAGGTGGGTAAATTATTTAGGTTTGGAATCATTTATACATATTAGGAATTCAAATTTACAAATTAAAAATGATAAGTTTGAGGAAAGAATGAAGCCTTCAATAAGTGCAATAAAATCTTTGAAATTCAGGGAGGAAAAAGCTGGATATTGAATAAAAATAAATGATATGTATGTAAAGGATTCCTAGAGTTCTTGTTTAAGATTTATTATTAAAAAGCAAGAGATGTTTGATTATTCAAGTACCTGAAGTGTAATTGGCAGGGTATAGGAAACGCCTACTGGTTTTGTTCTTTGTCTTCCTGGCGTCATTCTAGGAAGTAAATTGACTACTCTAATGGCTTCTTTTTCAAGTCGGGTATGTGGTCCTCTAGCCCTGATATCAACAATTTCACCTGTCTTATCAATTTTAAATTGAACATATACTTTTTTCTTACCCACCGTCAGACCTAATTCCTGAGCGAGTTCAGTCTTAAAATTTTTGAGTACATGTTTATTTATTTGATCTTGCAGGCACTTCTTTAATTCCTCCTTATTGCCTTTGCATCCAGGATAAACTGGTGCTTCCTCTATGATGGCAAAGGGGATATCTTTCTCCAATTCTTCCTCTTCAATAATTTCTTCAATTTCCTCGTATTCTTTGACTTCAATAAATTCTGTTTCATCTGTTTCTGTTGACTCTAAAACAGTTTCAATAATTTCCTCGTCATTGGTAACAATCTCTATTTTTTCCGGAGCAGGCGGAGGTGGGGGAGGTTTTACGTCAAGAATTCTCTGGGTAATTGGAATTTCTATAAATTCTTCTGTTTGGATGGATACCTGATCAAAATCGCTAATATTTCGATCGACCGTTTTCCATTCAAGTGCCACATAGATCAGCAACAAAGTCAATATCAACCCAAGCTGAAAAAAAAGCTTTCTGTAAGGAGATAACCTGGCTCTATGGCTTTTCTTGACTAACATAATTGAAAGGAATTGACTAACGCTTTCTAATTTAGCAAATTACCTTAAAATAAAATATGATTTTTGTCATGTTCTAACAGGTCACACTTTACAACTGTCATTCTAAAAGCAGATTCCTTTGCCGAGTTATCAAAGGGATAGGCATAAAAAAAGCCATCTATCTAATGATGGATGGCTTTTATTTTATTTTTTTTGGTCTTATTCAACAACCAAGGTAATTGGAAGCGTATATTTTACACCAACCGGTCTGCCTCGTTGTTTCCCTGGAGTCATATCAGGTAACAGCTCCACTACCCTTATGGCTTCTTTTTCAAGTCGCGCATGTGGACCTCTGGCCCTTACATCTGTGATCTTTCCGGTTTTGTCAATTTTAAACTGTACATACACCCTTTTCTTTCCCGGGCTCAAACCTAAATCACCTGCTAATCCTGTATTGTATTTTCTATTCACGTGTTTTGTGATCTTATCGACCATACACTTTTTCTTCTCATCATTACTGCCTTTACATCCCGGATACACTGGTACATTTTCAATAATGGCGAAAGGCACATCATCAACAACTTCTTCCTCCTCCACGATTTCTTCTATTTCTTCAACCTCAACAGCTTCTGATTCATCAGTCTCTGTAGATTCAAGAACTGTTTCTTCGATATCTTCTTCGTCTTCAACAATCTCTATCTTTTCAGGAGCAGGTGGTGGTGGTGGTGGTGGTTTTACTTGTTCAATCCGCTCA
>CBDULU010000382.1:0-2307 GCA_965368155.1 uncultured Flavobacteriaceae bacterium | reverse complement strand
TATGAAAAGAAATACAATGAAGCCCTGCAGATAAAAGATGTGGATGAATTTGTAGCGGATAAACTCGGAGGTGCCCGCAATGGGAATGGAATAAAACCAAAAGATGTAGTCCTTTACGGATTCGGAAGAATAGGAAGGTTGCTGGCAAGAGAGCTCATGTCAAGAACAGGCAGCGGGGTGCAAATGAGGTTGAGAGCCATAGTCACGAGAGGAGAGGTCACAAAAGAAGTGCTGGAAAAAAGAGCTTCTATGTTGCGAAAGGATTCCGTTCATGGATATTTTAAAGGTTCGGTCAAAGTTGATGCTGAACAAAAGGCGTTGATCATCAATGGAACCACTGTTTTTGTCATTTCTGCAAACGGACCTGAGGATCCGGATTATACTCAGTACGGGATAAAGGATGCTTTGATCATAGACAATACAGGGGCATTCAGAACGGAAGAGGAACTTTCTAGACATCTAAAGGCTAAAGGTGCTGATAAAGTATTGCTTACTGCCCCGGGGATTGGTAATGTTCCAAATATTGTTTACGGCGTGAACCAGCATAAATTCGATCCGGATCAACACAAGATTTTTTCTGCAGCGTCTTGTACGACCAATGCGATCACTCCTGTTCTAAAAGTGATCAATGACAACTTAGGAATCAAACACGGGCATATAGAAACAATTCATGCCTATACAAACGACCAAAACCTGGTCGATAACATGCATAAGAAATACAGAAGAGGTAGGGCTGCCGCTTTAAATATGGTCATTACCGAGACTGGAGCAGGTAAAGCTGTTTCAAAGGCAGTGCCAGAACTCTCTGGAAAATTGACTTCCAATGCCATCAGGGTTCCTGTTCCTAATGGTTCTTTGGCCATTTTAAATCTAAATCTACAAAGTAAAACAAGCAGAGAAGACCTTAATGCTCTTGTAAAGAAATTTGCATTGGAGGGCGATCTGGTGGAGCAGATTCGCTATTCTATGAGTAATGAACTCGTGTCATCTGATATAGTTGGCACCCTGGAACCTGCGATTTTTGACAGCCATGCGACCATTGTTTCCAAAGAAGGAGATCATGCCATAGTTTATGTCTGGTATGATAACGAATATGGTTATAGTCATCAGGTCATGGGACTCGCAAAATATATAGCAAAAGTGAGAAGATTCGCTTACTATTAATACTAATTATATAGGGATTATGTGCTTTAGTTGGTAAAAGATTTTTATTTTTACTTCTTTTAAACCAACCCCTATGAAAAAAGTATTCCTATTATTTTCAGTATTTTTCTTGGTCATTCTGTCTTGTAATAAAGATAAAAAGCCGAATGTGATGCCACCACAACCTTTTCAGGTCTATGAAGTTAAAACCAAGACAGTTCCTATTTATGATGAATTTGTGGGACAAGTGTATGGTGAAATGGATATCCCTATAAGGGCAAGGGTTGTTGGTTTTTTAGACGGTATTCATTTTAAAGAAGGTGAAAGAGTTAAAAAAGGACAATTACTGTATTCAATAGATCCTGACCCCTTAATGCAGGAAGTTGCCGCACAAACAAGTATGGTTGCTCAGGCTCAGACTATATTAGTGCAGACAGAAAGTGACTTGAAAAGAATAGAGCCTTTAGCAGAAATGTCTGCGGTAAGTGAACAGGAGCTGGATATGGCCACGGCACAAAGAGACGCTGCAATATCGAGTTTAGAAGCAGCCAATGCCAGTCTGAATATAGCGAAGATCAATCTGGGATACGCCAAAATGTATGCGCCTATTGAAGGTATCATAGGAAAAACGTTGGCGAGAGAAGGAGAATTTGTTGGAAAGGATCCTAATCCCGTTATTTTGAATACAGTCTCTCAGCTGAGATCAGTAAGGGTCCAATTCTTTTTATCTGAAGGTAATTATCTTAAAGTGGCTAAAGCCTATATGGCTAGGACTAAACAGAAAATAAGAGGTTCGGATAAGACAGTTCATATTGAATTAATCCTGGCTGATGGTTCTCTTTATCCGCATAAAGGAAGGATGGACTTTATAGATCGAAATGTCGATCCTAGTACTGGTGCCATTTTGGTGCAAGCGACTTTTCCAAATCCGGATCGATTGATTCGCCCTGGTCAGTTTGCTAGAGTGAAGGTAAAAATAAGGCAAGCAAATGATGCGATCTTAATTCCGCAGAAATGTGCCAAAGAACTTCAGGGACAATATTCAGTGTTTTTGGTCAATGCTGAAAATAAACTTGAGGCCAAAAAAATTATTATTGGAGAAAAATTTGGTGAATTTTATCTCATCAAGGAAGGCTTGAAAAAAGGTGATAAGATTATTTTAGA
>CBDULU010000381.1:0-2322 GCA_965368155.1 uncultured Flavobacteriaceae bacterium | reverse complement strand
AAAGATTTCCTGGGCAGTAAGCTCTTCATTCTTGATAAATTTTCCCACCTTTTCAGCAACATCAATAGCCATAGCAATGGGTATCAAAATCAACAAAGTGAAAATAAAAGAAGTGAAATATTTCCTAAGTATGTACTTGTCTAGAATCTTCAAATCCGGATCTTATATTAATTTAGAACTGCCGCAAGAATAACAAAAGTCTATAGCCTTTTATCCATTTGACGGACCATCATCTGCTTCCATGATGCAAAATCTCCTGCTAAGATATGCTTTCTGGCCTCACGAACCAACCAAAGATAAAATCCCAAATTATGGATCGACGCGATCTGCTTGCCTAGGTATTCATTCGCAGCAAACAAATGCCTTACATAGGCCTTTGAATAGAGTGTATCAACTGTAGTTATGCCCATTTCGTCAAGAGGCGAAAAATCATCTTCCCATTTTTTATTCTTGATATTGATCGTTCCATGAGCCGTAAACAGCATACCGTTTCTGGCATTTCTCGTAGGCATGACACAATCGAACATATCTATTCCCAGTGCAATATTTTCCAAAATATTGATGGGAGTTCCAACACCCATCAAATACCTGGGTTTGTCTTTGGGTAAAATCGCTGTAACCACCTCCGTCATTTCATACATCTCTTCTGCGGGCTCTCCAACCGATAAACCGCCTATGGCGTTTCCTACCGCACCCACTCCAGCAATATATTCAGCCGATTGCTTCCTAAGATCCTTATAGGTACTTCCCTGGACAATAGGGAAAAAATGTTGTTTAAAACCGTAGTTTTCCGGATGTTCTTTAAGGTACTTTATGCATCTCTCCAACCATCTGTGCGTCATATGCATAGAATTACGGGCATAATTGTATTCACAAGGATAAGGCGTGCATTCATCAAAGGCCATTATAATATCAGCTCCAATTTTTCTTTGAATTTCCATAGAGAACTCAGGAGAGAAAAAATGTGAAGAACCATCAATATGAGATTTGAATTTTACCCCTTCCTCCTTAATCTTTCGGTTATCAGACAATGAATAGACCTGATAACCCCCGGAATCCGTTAAAATCGGCCTGTCCCAGTTCATGAATTTATGCAAACCTCCGGCTCCTTCTAAAATATTTGTCTTTGGACGAAGGTATAAGTGATAAGTATTTCCAAGAATAATATCAGCATTGATATCGTTTTCCAGCTCCTTTTGATGCACTCCCTTTACCGATGCTACGGTACCAACCGGCATAAAGATGGGTGTTTCAATCTTCCCGTGGTCAGTCTCTACAGTTCCTGCCCTGGCCGAGCTGTTGGCATCAGTTTGATGTATGGTGAAATTCATAGGTTCTATCAAAAACTCAGTTCTACCTGAAGATTACACATTAAATCGGAAATTCATCATATCACCATCCTGTACGATATACTCCTTTCCTTCTACAGCTAATTTTCCGGCTTCCTTTACTTTTAATTCACTGCCAAAATGCACAAAATCTTCATATTTGATCACTTCAGCCCTGATAAATCCTTTTTCAAAGTCGGTGTGAATCACACCAGCCGCTTGAGGTGCCGAATCACCAATATGTATGGTCCAGGCCCGAACTTCCTTCTCTCCTGCCGTAAAATAGGTTTGCAGATTCAAAAGTTTATAAGCCGATCTGATCAGTTTTGACACTCCAGGTTCTTCCAGTCCGAGGTCTTCAAGAAACATTTGACGTTCTTCATATTCTTCTAACTCCATGATATCAGCCTCGGTAGCGACTGCCAAAACCAAAACTTCAGCATTTTCATCTTTAACAGCGTCCATAACTTTATTGACATAGTCATTGCCACTCACCGCAGATGCCTCATCGACGTTGCAAACATACAATACCGGCTTATCAGTGAGCAATTGTAAAGGGCTGATAAATTCTTCTCTTTCTTTTTCCGTAAAGTCAATCGCTCTAACAGAAATAGCAGCCTCCAAATTCTCTTTTACCTTAGTCAAAAGATCCAGTTCTTTTAAAGCGACCTTATCACCCGTTCTTGCCGCTTTTTTTACCTTATCTAATTTCTTTTCAACCGTTTCTAGATCTTTCAGCTGCAATTCCATATCAATGGTTTCCTTGTCTCTTATCGGATCAATACTGGCATCTACATGCACAATATTATCGTTATCAAAGCATCGAAGTACATGAATAATCGCATCTGTTTCTCTGATATTGGCAAGAAATTTGTTCCCAAGACCTTCTCCTTTGCTGGCTCCTTTTACAAGACCTGCAATGTCCACAATCTCTACTGTTGCCGGCATGACCCTTTCAGGGTTTACCAAACTTTCAAGTTTTTCCAGTCTTTCA
>CBDULU010000380.1:0-2330 GCA_965368155.1 uncultured Flavobacteriaceae bacterium | reverse complement strand
CTGTTAGAAAAATTTTAAGATTCAAAGGAACACGATTCCCCAACATGGCAAGCAGCCCCAAAGCAAAAGCAATGTCTGTTGCCATAGGAATACCCCAGCCGTTGATGTATTCCGGATAGTTGATAACAGCGATCGCATAAAACGATGCGGGCAGCAACATCCCACCAACTGCGGCTGCTATGGGTAAAGAAGCTTTTTTAACCGAAGATAATTCTCCGCCCATAACTTCTCTTTTTATCTCGAGGCCTATTACGAAAAAGAATAAGGCCATCAAACCGTCATTGATCCAATGGTGCAGGGAGGCTACCATGTTGATCTTACCCCAAACAAAACCAACTTTATAGTCGTGCCAGACATAGTGATATGATTCAAAAAACGAAGAGTTGGCCCAAAACAGGGCTGTAATAGTTGCTATGATCAGTATGATACCTCCATAGGCTTCTTCATTGATAAATCTAGAGATCTTAAAAGAACTTAAAGGTTTATTCTCCATAATAGTGAAAAAGTTAGGTTATTGACCACAAAACTAAATCTCGATTTACCGATCATCAGGCTGTTTAAATTGATGTATTTTCAAATATACAAATAATGAAATCACTTGTTGATACTAATAAAAAAAAGCCTGTGAAAACACAGGCTTTTATACTATAAAATACGTTTCTTAGACAAGCATGGTAACCGGATTCTCGATATACCCTTTCAATGTTTGAAGAAATAAAGCTCCGGTCGCTCCATCAACCGTTCTGTGATCACAGGCCAATGTCAGTTTCATGGTGTTACCCACTACAATGTTACCTTCTCTAACTACAGGTTTTTGAACGATGGCTCCAACTGAAAGTATAGCAGAATTAGGTTGGTTGATAATACTGGTAAAATCAGTTATACCGAACATTCCTAAATTTGAAATTGTAAATGTACTTCCATCCATTTCTTCAGGAGTCAACTTTTTATTTCTTGCTCTTCCGGCAAAATCTTTGACCTGACTTCCTATTTGTGTCAGACTTTGCTCATTGGCAAATTTCAGTACAGGAACCAATAATCCGTCTTCTACTGCAACGGCTACCCCAATATGTACATGGTGGTTCTTTCTAATTCTGTCATCAAACCATTGAGAGTTAACTTGTGGATGTTGTTTCAATGCCAAAGCAGTTGCTTTTACCACGATGTCATTAAAAGAAATCTTGGTATCAGGAATTGAATTGTATTGTTCCCTGAACGCAATTGCATTATCCATGTCAAACTCCACATTCAAATAATAATGAGGAGCCGTAAATTTTGATTCACCCAATCTTCTGGCGATTACTTTTCGCATTTGTGAATTGGGGACTTCTTCAAAACTTTCCTGACCAGAAGGAACAAATGGCATCTGAGACGATGTTCCGGTTCCTGGGGTATAATTTTCTATGTCGCGTTTGATGATTCGTCCACCTTCACCAGTTCCCTGTATATGAGAAAGATTGATGTTCTTTTCAGCTGCAAGTTTTTTGGCCAATGGAGAAGCAACTATTCTTCCGCCTGTTTGTGTCGTTACTGCTGCCACAGGTTGTGGATTTGATGTCTGAACAGGTGCAGGACTTGCAACCGGACTAGCTGCCGGAGCTTCTTTTGCTTCAGCCGGTTTAGGGCTGCTGGCTTGCGTTTTTAAACTTTCGGCAAAACCTGAAACATCCGTTCCTTTTTCACCGATAATGGCCAGAATAGCATCAACACTTGCAGAATTTCCTTCTTCAACCCCAACATATAATAGGGTACCCTGATGGAAAGATTCAAATTCCATGGTTGCCTTGTCGGTCTCTATTTCAGCAAGAATATCTCCTTCATCAACTGTCTCTCCAACTTTTTTTAACCATTTAGCAACAGTACCCTCTGTCATGGTATCACTCAATCTTGGCATTGTAATCACTTCCACACCAGCAGGAGCTTCAACCTGATCAGAAGAAGCGGCCTCAGCCACAACTTCAGCAGTATCTTCCTTGGCAGGGGCTTCAGCTGAACCATTTGATTGATTTAAAAGTGTTTTATAGTCTTCGCCTTTATCACCAATAATTGCCAATAAGGCATCAACACTAGCTGTTTCTCCTTCATGAACTCCAATATGAAGTAGAGTTCCTTCATGAAATGATTCAAATTCCATAGTGGCTTTGTCAGTTTCAATTTCAGCAAGAATATCTCCTTCTTCAATCTTGTCGCCAACATTTTTAAGCCATTTAGCCACAACGCCTTCTGTCATGGTATCACTCAATCTTGGCATGGTTATAATTTCAGCCATATATTTATTTCTTTATTGGTAATTAACTTTTTATTCTACTTCTATAATTTATAATCTATGG
>CBDULU010000379.1:0-2335 GCA_965368155.1 uncultured Flavobacteriaceae bacterium | reverse complement strand
TGGAATTGCAGAATAAGTTAAGTTCATTTTCCAAAAAAAAATTAATTCAACTTCAGCAAACCACAGATAAGGCGCAATTGTCTATGGGCATGACCTTCAATGTATATCATGATGGAAGAGGAGTGGAGAAGATCTTGCACCTTGATATTATACCGCGTATAATAAGTGCAAAGGAGTGGAAAGTTATTGACAATGGTCTGCAACAAAGGATAAGAGCTTTAAACCTTTTTATTGATGATGTTTATCACGATCAGAAGATCTTAAGGGATAAGATCATTCCAAAGGATATTATTTTATCGAGTCAGGATTTTCTGAAGCCTTGCATTGGGTTAAATCCTCCTAAAGGCATTTGGTGTCATATTACAGGCAGCGATATAGTGAGAGATCAGAAAGGGCAATTTTATGTTCTGGAAGATAACTTAAGATGTCCTTCGGGCGTTTCTTATTTATTAGAAAACAGAGAGATCACCAAGCAGGCACATCCACAGTTATTCAATGAAATGCATGTTAGGCCGGTATCCAATTATCCGGGCTTGTTGTTGAGTATGCTCCAATCACTTTCTAATAAAGAAAATCCAAGAGTGGTTGTACTAACTCCAGGAGTTTATAATTCGGCTTATTTTGAACATTCTTACCTGTCCCAGCAAATGGGAGTTGAACTTGTCATTGGTACAGATCTAATCGTTCAAAATAAAAAAGTCTATATGCAGACTACAAAAGGTTTGGAACAGGTAGATGTGATCTACAGGAGAATTGATGACACCTTTTTAGATCCATTGGCTTTTAATCCGAAATCTTTATTGGGTGTTCCAGGGATTTTTGAAGCTTATAAGTCAGGAAATGTGGCACTTGCCAATGCTCCTGGAACTGGAGTTGCTGATGATAAAGCCATTTACTCTTATGTGCCAAAATTCATTAAATATTATTTGAATGAAGAGCCAATTATACCAAATGTACCAACATACCTTTGCCGTGACACAAAAGACATGAATTATGTAATCGATCATATTTCAGAACTGGTTGTTAAAGAAACGAATTCAGCGGGTGGATATGGAATGTTGATCGGTCCAAAATCAACAAAGGCAGAACAAGAGAAATTTAAAGGGTTGATCAAGAACAATCCAAAAAATTATATAGCACAACCAACTTTGTCATTATCTACAGTACCAACACTAACAGAGAAAGGTCCAGCTCCAAGACATGTTGATCTGAGGCCCTATATTCTGTATGGTGAATCTATTGAAGTTCTTCCCGGAGCTTTATCGCGTGTGGCTTTGGTTGAGGGCTCATTAGTTGTAAACTCGTCTCAAGGGGGAGGAAGTAAGGATACCTGGGTTTTGTTTGATTAAATAATATTATGATATATGTTAAGTAGAGTTGCAGATTCACTTTTTTGGCTAGGGCGTTATTCCGAGAGGGCAGAAAACTATTCCCGTTTTATAGAAGTAAATTTTAATTTATCTCTGGATCTTCCGACAGGAATGAAAGAACAATGGAAACCCCTGGTAGCTGCAACAGGAGATAGCGAGCATTATTCTTCACTTTTTGGAGGTGATTTTTCACGTGAGAATGTCATATTCTACTTGGCTTTCGACAGAAGAAATGAAAATGCCATTGTTTCTACAGTCGAGAAGGCAAGAGAAAATGCAAGAATGGTAAGGGAAAACATTTCTAAAGAAACCTGGGAAATTATAAACGAATTGAATTTTTTCGTTCAAAAGGCTTTAAAAAAGAAAACCTGGAAACAAGAAGATCCAAAGGAATGTTTTAAACAAATAAAATATAAATTGCAACTGCTTAATGGTATTGCCCATGATACCATGCCTAGAACTCAAGGTTGGTATTTTACTAAATTGGGACAGTATCTTGAAAGGGCAGATAAGACGTCACGAATTTTGGATGTTAAGTATCATTTTCTGTTGCCATCTGTAGATGAGGTTGGATCACCTTTAGACTTTTTGCAGTGGGTGGCTTTATTGAAGTCAGTTAGCGGTTTTAACGCCTACAGAAAGGTTCATGGTGTGATTAGGCCGGAAAATATCGTAAAATATTTAGTACTTGACAGATATTTCCCTAGGTCGGTATTTTTTTGCTTAATGAGCGCCGAAAGTTGTTTGCTTGAAATTTCTGAATCCAGACATGGTTATTCCAATCCTCCTGAAAAGGAAATAGGTAGTTTAAGATCAGATTTGGAATATGCAGACGTCAATGATGTTTTTGAATTCGGACTGCACGAATATCTGGATAAATTGCAGCTGGAAATCAATAATATTTCACATTCGATTTACGATCAATATTTCAAAATTAATTCTAACTTTACAAATCAAATTCAAAA
>CBDULU010000378.1:0-2336 GCA_965368155.1 uncultured Flavobacteriaceae bacterium | reverse complement strand
TACCACTATCAACCTAATGGAAGGAGTCACCAGATACGGTTCCGGGGTAAGGTTAAGAACATCTGGCGGAAAATATCCTGATAATGTTGCTACCGGATATCCCTATCAATTTGATAATGCTATTGCAGGTAAAACGGGTACTACTCAAAATCAATCAGATGGGTGGTTCATAGGACTGGTGCCCAATTTATCAACGGGTATATGGGTTGGTGCCGAAGATAGATCTGTCCATTTTGTGGATATTACAAGAGGGCAAGGGGCTTCAATGGCCTTGCCGATCTGGGCGCTTTATATGAAAAGGAATTATGCCGATGAGGATCTTGAGATCAGTAAGGAAGATTTTGAAAAGCCTGAAAATCTGACCATCAATGTTGATTGTGATCAAGAGCGAGATGAGGATGATAAAGAAAAAGATCCTAAAAAGGTTGATCTAAATGATGAAATAGATTTCTAACAATTATGGAAGCTTCCTGGTATCCAGAAGATGATGTATTGAAAAGCAGCAACATCTATCAGATGATGCTGAGAAATAATTTTGATACCTATAAGGAATTCTGGAGATGGTCGGCAACGGAAAAAGAATCCTTCTGGGAGCAAACCATAGAAAATCTCCATATTCAATTTGATAAAAGTTATACTTCCCTTTTGGACATATCCAAGGGAGTAGAACAGGCTTCGTGGCTTCAGGGTTCTCAACTCAACATAGTGGATTCCTGTTTTCAAAATGATGATGAATCAATTGCGTTGATCTTTCAAACTGAAGGAGGACCAATAGAAAAAGTCAGTCAATTGGCACTTGAAAAATATGTCAACAGAATTGCCAATAGCTTTGCTGACTTTGGCTTAGCTCCTGGAGATCGAATTGCCATTGACATGCCAATGACCCTCGAGGCGGTGGCCATTTACCTTGCAGGAATAAAAGCCGGGTATCCGGTTGTGACCATAGCGGATAGCTTTAGTTCTAATGAGATCGCAGTGAGGTTAAAGATCACAAAACCCAAATTAGTCTTTACCCAGGATTTTTTAAAAAGAGCAGGGAAAGTATTGCCACTTTACGAAAAGGTTGTAAAGGCGGATGCTCCCAGAACTGTGGTCATCCAAGAAAGCCAAAAGAATCATTGTTCTCTAAGAAAGGATGATCTTTTCTTTGATGAATTTCTTTCTACAAATGACCATTTCAAATCTGTTATTCAAGACCCTGATGAAACAATTACCGTATTGTTCTCTTCGGGAACAACAGGAGAACCCAAGGCAATTCCCTGGACCCATAGCACACCGATAAAATGTGCTTCTGACGGGTATTATCATCATAATATTCAGAAGGACGATGTTGTGTGCTGGCCAACAAATCTAGGCTGGATGATGGGACCATGGCTGATCTTTGCCAGCCTTATTAATAAAGCTGCAGTTTCATTATACTACGGGGCTCCAATGGGAGCTGAATTTGGCGCCTTTGTTCAGGATGCAGAGGTAAATATGCTGGGCGTTGTTCCGAGTATTGTCAGGCAGTGGAAAAATACAGGTACAATGGAAGCTTTTGATTGGTCAAGGATCAACTGTTTTAGTTCAACCGGTGAGGCCTCCAATCCCGAGGAAATGAAATATCTAATGCAACTTGCCAATAACAAACCCATTATTGAATATTGTGGGGGAACTGAAATTGGCGGAGGTTATGTAACGAGTACAGTTGTTCAACCCAATATTGCCAGTACTTTTTCCACACAGGCATTGGGCGGAGAATTTATCCTGCTTGACGAAAATCATCAAGTCTCGAAAAGAGGCGAGATGTTCTTGATTCCACCCATCATGGGCCTGTCCAATTCTTTGCTTAACAGAGACCATTTTAAGGTCTATTATGAAGGAATCCCAACATATAAAGGGAAAGTGCTTAGAAAGCACGGAGATGAATTGATGGAATTGGAAAATGGATACTATAAGGCTCAGGGAAGAGCAGATGATGCCATGAATCTTGGAGGTATTAAGGTAAGTTCTATTCAAATCGAGGAGGTGATCAACCAGCTTGATTTCGTTAAAGAAAGTGCCGCTATTGCGCTTTCTCCTTCAGATGGAGGACCAAGTCAGTTGGTGTTGTATATAGTTCCTTTGGCCTCAGGTCTAAGTGTGGATGAAAAACTTAAAGCAGCCAAAACCATCATCAAAGAAAGATTAAACCCTCTGTTTAAGGTTGAAAAACTGATCGAAATTGAACAACTTCCACGTACAGCCTCCGGCAAGGTCATGCGCAGAACGCTAAGGGACCTGTTAGACGATCATTAAATCCTACTGCTCTAATTATAAGGTCCACTTTTTTTTTGCGATATTTGCCGCTATCAAAA
>CBDULU010000377.1:0-2336 GCA_965368155.1 uncultured Flavobacteriaceae bacterium | reverse complement strand
AGAACTTCGTTCATTAGCTGATGTTTTACAAAAACATCCTGATATCTATGTGGTTTCTGATGAGATATATGAGCATATTAACTATGCCGGTGCTCACCAAAGTATGGCTCAGTTCGGCGACATGTTTGACAGGACAATAACTGTTAATGGCGTGTCAAAAGCTTTCGCAATGACAGGCTGGAGAATTGGTTATATTGGTGCTCCAGATTGGATTGCACGCGCCTGTAACAAAATGCAGGGGCAAATAACGAGTGGAGCGAACTGTATTGCGCAACGCGCTGTTATAACGGCATTAAATGAACCTCCTTCAAGAGTACAATATATGATCGACGAATTTAAAAATCGTCGCGACCTTATTTTGAATTTATTAAAGGATATCAAGGGATTTGAAACCAATGTTCCTGAAGGTGCTTTCTATGTATTTCCTAATGTTTCTTATTTCTTCGGAAAGACATTAAGGGGTAAAAAGATCAATACCGCAACCGATCTCTCTTTATACCTTCTTGAAGAGGCTCTTGTAGCAACTGTAACCGGCGATGCATTTGGAAGTCCTAACTGTATCAGGTTCTCTTATGCAGCATGTCAGGAGCAGATTATTGAAGCGATGAAGCGTATTATAGAAGTTGTCAGTTAACTAAGGGATAAACTAATCCGGTCATGCTATCTGTTGCTCCAGAAGAAAGGCGTCAATAAGATAAGAACTGTAAAGAGTTCCAGCCTTCCTATAAGCATTAGAAAGGCACTCCACCATTTGGCAAGATCCGGCAATGCCGAATAATTATTGACAGGTCCGAAATTCCCTAATGCAGGACCCACGTTTCCTAAACTTGAAGCCGCCAAACCAACCGATGATATAAAATCGATTTCAAACATTGAGAACACTAAACTGCCAACTATAAAGGACAGCATGTAAAGAATAAAAAAGGCCATTATGTTGTAAATGATCTTTTTGGGTATGGATTTTTTATTGTAACGTACAGGCAAAATGGCATTTGGATGCAGGGTTTTTTTAAATTCGGTAAATCCAGTCTTTATCATGATTAAATGCCTGACCACCTTTACACCCCCTGCCGTACTTCCTGCAGAGCCACCAAGAAACATCAACCCAAAGAAAAATACAACCAAAAAGGGCGTCCACATGGTGTAATCTGCCGAAATGAATCCGGTGGTTGTTATCACAGTCAATATCTGAAATAAAGCATGCCTGAAGGAACTTTCAGCTCGACCCCAGACCATTGGATGATCAATTGTTGACTTTGTAAAGTCTGCTTTAAAATAAATTATAAGGGCTGCAATGATGGTGAAAATTATAATGAATTTGAAATACAACTTAAATTCTTCATCATGAATAATCTTTTGCACATTGCCTTTAAAAGCAAAATAGCTTAAAACAAAATTAGTGCCGGCTAAGAACATGAAAACCATAATTATATACTGTATTAATGGTTGGCCATTCCAGTAAGCTACAGACGCATTTTTTGTTGAAAATCCTCCTGTTGACAGCGTACACATGGCATGATTGACAGCATCAAAAAAGGACATTCCGGCTATATTCAATAAAATAGTCTCTGCTGCTGTATATCCAAAATAAATCAGCCAAAGCCTTTTGGCAGTATCTGTTATTCTAGGATGCAGCTTATCTGCACTCGGTCCGGGAGCTTCAGCTGCAAATAACTGCATACCTCCAATACCCAAAAGCGGCAGAATAGCGATCGCTAAAACAATGATTCCCATACCGCCTATCCAATGAGTTAAACTACGCCAAAACAACACACCCTTTGGCACAGATTCAATATCATTTAAAATTGATGCGCCGGTTGTAGTATATCCTGACATGGTTTCAAAAAAGGCATTTGTAAAACTTGGTATACTACCAGAAAAAATGTAGGGTAAAGTGCCGGATAAAGCCATCACAATCCATCCAATGGCAACAACAATATAACCTGCTCTTTTATTCAGATCGGTGTTATGTTCACGAGTGAAGAACATGGTCGCAACACCAATTATTAAAGTGGTTATTCCCGCCAAAAGAAGATTCAGTGTCACACCATCATCATACGCCCAACTCACTATGGCTGCTAACAACATAAATGCTCCATTGAACAGCAGCAGCAATCCAAAAAGGTAAAATATTATTTTGTAGTTAAGTTTCACCGGTTATATCAGAAAAACAGTTTTTCCACACTTTTTATGGCTTTAGGCAAACAGCAAACCACAACCTTGTCCAGAGGTTTTATTTTAAAATCGCCTAGAGCAATATGACCCTCATCATTTCTTATTACACCACCAATTATTGCCGATCGTGGAAAATCGATATTCTTTATGAATTGGTCGCA
>CBDULU010000376.1:0-2341 GCA_965368155.1 uncultured Flavobacteriaceae bacterium | reverse complement strand
TGGCGACCCTTCCGGCCAGTTTTTCAAAACTGTCCTGATTGTTAAAGGTGAGGGTGACTGTTTCCTGCTTTCCACCTCTTAGATGGTCAACCAGGGTTTCGTTATTCATTCCTTCCAGGATCCTGAATTTACCCGCCCGGATCTTATTCGGATAGTTTTTCTTTTCAGCAACCCATATAAAACTGTTGACATTGTTCACGTAAGGTTCTATTATTTTGATCAATCCTTGGAAATCTGTTCCTGTAGGGATCAAAATTGAAGCCGACTCGGGTACATTCGGTTGATAGATCTTACGATAAAAGGAATATCCGACAATAGCTGCAATAAGGAAGATGACGGCCAGAGCCAGTGCTAGTTTCTTTTTCATAGATGAATAGGGTTTATTAATTGCAATAATGCCACATGTTGATATTTTCCTTTTACTTTGATCCAGTCTTTTTGGATTCCAACCTCGTTAAAATTTAATTTTTCGAACAAACGCAGGCTGTTTTTATTTGAAACAGGAATGTTGGCATATAACTGATGGATATCCAGATGCTCGAAAGCATATCGGAGGAAAACCTCCAGAGCATTCAAGGCATAACCATTATGCTGGTGTTTTTTGATGATTAAAATACCAATTCCTGCTCTCTGATGGTGCGGGTTAAAATCAAAAAGATCAACAAGACCTAATACAGTCTTGTCTTCTTTTCTGGTGATCACCAGACGAAGCTGTTTTGCTTCAAAAATGTCCTGATCGGCATTTTTAAGATACTGGCCAAGAAGTTGTCTTGAATATGGTGCAAGTGTATTGCTGACCTCCCAGAATAAGGGGTCATTTTCAATAGAGAAAAGCAGATCCAGATCTTGTGATTCCAGCGCTCTTAAACTTATGATATCATTTTCTAGTAGCTTCATGATAACAATTCGATCGTACCTTTAAAAACAAAAGTTGCTGGTCCGGTAAGGACGATATTCTTATAGGTATTATTATCTTTTTCAAATTCGATTTTTAATTTTCCTCCCTGGGTCTCAATATTGATCTCTTTTTCACTCGTTTTGTCCAAATGAAAACTGGCCAGTGCAACAGCTGTTACACCCGTACCACAGCTTAGAGTTTCATCTTCAACACCACGTTCATAGGTTCTTACCCTAAAAGTATTTTCATTGACTTTTTCAACAAAGTTTACATTGGTGCCGGTCTCCAAATAAGGTGCGCCATAGCGTATCTTTCGCCCATGGCCAACCACATCAAATACGGGTAAATTTTCTGTAAAAGTGACATGGTGAGGAGATCCGGTATCCAGAAAAACGTGATTGGGGTGGATTTCAATGTGCTCTACGTCCAGCATGTTAAGGCTCACTTGTTCCTCGTTTATACTTGCATGATATTTTTCACCCAAGGCCTTAAACGAAGTTGATTTATCAAAAAGGCCCAAGGTTTTGGCAAATGCTACAATACACCTTCCACCATTACCACACATCGATCCGGGGTGTCCGTCGGCGTTATAATACAACATATTGAAATCTGCATCTGTTGACTTTTCAAGGAGCATCAATCCATCTGCTCCAATCCCGAATTTCCGATCACAATAGCTTCTGATCAAATCATAATCGTCTTTTGGAAAAACACCTGTCCGATTATCAATGATCACGAAGTCATTTCCAGCTCCCTGGTATTTAACAAATTCTAATTTCATTTTGCAAATGTAGGAATTATTGCAGGAAATCTTTGTTGTTAAAGTTAGGTTAAAGTAGTCCATACTTGGATTTTTTCTTTTTAAATTTGGGTTGAATGTTAAAAAATGCTATTATGAAAAACTTTTTAAAGATGTTGGCAGTATCTGCTTTGGGAGGTGTACTTACTTTAGGAGGATATATTTTCTTTTTTGAGCATCAGGAAGTAGTCGGAGATATAGGGGCGGTTCAAATGCCAAGTGTGATACCATCAAGTTATGAACCCTCGACTGTTGCAGCAGCTGAAAATACTGATTTTACGGTTGTGGCAGAAAAATCAATTCATGCCGTGGTTCATGTAAAAAACTTGAGCACTACCACCTCCAGATCCAATCCATTGTATGAATTCTTTTATGGTCAATCGGGAGGAACGGAAAGACAGGTAGTAGGATCAGGTTCGGGTGTTATCATCTCTTCAGATGGCTATATTATAACTAATAACCACGTGATAAAGGGTGCCCGTAAATTGGAAGTGACACTTAATAATAAGGAGTCTTATGAAGCAGAGGTCGTGGGTGCTGATGAGAGTACCGATATTGCTTTATTAAAAATTGATAAATCGGATTTGCCGTATTTACCTTTTGGAGATTCTGATCATTTAAGTGTCGGAGAATGGGTTTTGGCA
>CBDULU010000375.1:0-2348 GCA_965368155.1 uncultured Flavobacteriaceae bacterium | reverse complement strand
AAAAAAAAGAGAGGCATAATGCCTCTCTCTATTTTTATTTTCTTAAACCTAGTTCTTTAACTATCGCACGGTATCTAATGATATCCGTTTTAATCAAATAGTTTAAAAGGTCTCTACGTTTACCTACCAATTTCACCAAAGATCTCTGTGTATTAAAATCGTGACGATTTTTCTTTAAGTGATCTGTTAAATGATTAATTCGATAAGTGAATAAAGCAATTTGTCCTTCTGAAGAACCAGTGTCTGTTGCAGATTTTCCATGTTTTTCGAAAATCTCCTTCTTTTTTTCTGTTGTTAAATACATGCTAACATTAAAGTTTAAATTAATAATTTTTATGTACTATTCCTTAAAATAGGCCGCAAAGATACTATTATTATTTTGATTGACAATAATTTATCTGGGTCAGCTCCACATATTGAAACCAATCATTAAACCTTTTTTAAAAATCCTGGTCAAAAGAGAAACCTAAATAGTAATGTTATGAAAAAAACACCTGCAATTAGAAACAAACTTATTCTTAAACTACCTGATTTCTTAGGATCCATCCTACTGGTTACGCTATTATTTTCTTCCTGCAATAGTGACAATAGTGCTTCTGACGCGGAATTCAACTCCTTAATTCTTGAAGAAGCACAAGAAATGGCAGAAATTGATGATACCAGTGAAAATATCAATGAAATCATTGAAAGCGCCTATTTGGAAATTGCCACAAGTGATTTCTTCAAATCTTCGGAGTACAAAGGTCAACAAGATAAGCGCTTCTTGTCAGATTGTGTAATGATCACAAAAGAGCTCAAGGATAATTATCTGGAGATCATTCTTGACTATGGAGACGGATGCACAACCAAAAAAGAACATGAGGCAAAAGGAAAAATCATCATTCATGTAGATCCAAGCCTAGAAAATTTGACCGTAAACATGACCTATAGTTTTGATAATTTCTATATCAATGGAAAAAAGATCGAAGGCAGCGTTGAGAAACTAAGATCAAGAAATAACAATATTGGAAATCCTCAATCACAAATCACCAGAAACATTAAAATTATTTGGGAAGACGGGGCTTATTCAACAATTGAAGGACAAAGAACCAGAGAATGGATTGATGGAAACGACAACGACCTTTGGGGAGATAATGTTTTTAGTATCACAGGAAACTGGACCATTACAAAACGAGATGGCTCTGTTTATACCTCTCATATTATTGAACCGCTCATAAGAACGCTAGCCTGTCGTTTTATGATCAGCGGCTTGGTAGAGATAAAAACAAATGGGGAACTGAGTCAACTCAATTATGGCGATGGGGAATGCGATGATATGGCGACAATCACCAAAGACGGAATAAGCTACGAAATACATATACGCAGAAAGAAAGGAAAATAAATAAAAAACCCTCTTCCGAAAAGAAGAGGGTTTTTTATTTTACCAAAGATCTTGATTAGGTTCTGATTGGATTGTTTTGAATCAAATCAATATAAAGGTTTACCTGTTCTTTCAATTGCTTTCTTTTAACGATCTTATCCAGAAAACCATGTTCCAACAAAAACTCTGATCGTTGAAACCCTTCAGGAAGATCTTTCCCCGTGGTATCTTTTACAACTCTAGGTCCCGCAAAGGCGATCAAAGCATTGGGTTCAGCAATATTGATGTCACCGAGCATCGCATAAGAAGCAGTTGTGCCTCCGGTTGTCGGATCTGTACATAATGAAATATAGGGAATTCCAGCGTCTGCAAGCTGGGCAAGTTTAGCCGAGGTTTTCACCAATTGCATCAATGATAAGGAAGCTTCCTGCATACGAGCCCCTCCTGATTTTGAAATCATTAAAAAGGGAACTTTCTTTTTTATAGAGTAGTCAATTGCTCTGGCTATTTTTTCACCAACAACACTACCCATGGACCCTCCGATAAAACTAAAGTCCATTGCTGCAATCACCAAATCCTTACCCAATGACTTCCCTACGGCCGTTCGCACAGCATCATGTAAATTCGTCTTTTTCTGAGCCTCCTTGATTCTGTCAGTATACTTTTTGGTATCTTCAAAATGCAGCGGATCCTTTGAAGTTAATTTTGCGTCAAGCTCTTTGAATTTATTGTCGTCAAACAATATTTCAAAATATTCAGCACTGCCAATTCTTACATGGTAGCCGTCTTCCGGGCTCACATATAAATGCGATTTTAAATCATCAGAATCGATAATTTTACCGCTTGGAGTTTTATACCATAATCCTTTCGGGACATCTTTTTTATCTTCAGTAGCCGTTTGAATTCCCTTATTCTTTCGTTTAAACCAAGAACTCATGCTCGATTTGTTTTTTTGATCTTCAGTCATAGTTAATTTTTTAACTTTAAA
>CBDULU010000374.1:0-2389 GCA_965368155.1 uncultured Flavobacteriaceae bacterium | reverse complement strand
CTGGCTAAAAGATGAGGATTATAAAGAGTACCGGGAAAAGTATGATCATCCTTTATGGAAGAAATTACGAGAACAGATCGATGCCAATGCTGTTGGACATGGAGGAATGGATTTTGTCATGATCTACAGACTCATTCGATGCCTGAATGAAGGCCTGCCTTTGGACATTAATTTATATGACAGTGTCCTGTGGTCTGCCATCACGCCTTTGTCTGAACTGTCTGTTGCTAATGAAAGTGCAAGGATCAAGATCCCTGATTTTACAGGAGGCACCTGGGAAACCCCAAGAAAAGCTGAAGTTTTACGCGATATTATTTAAAAACCTGAGTAGTTATGTTTTGCAACGTTTTGTAGTTCTGCTGAATGCTTTCTACAAGTTTAAACTGGTTTCTGGCACGAACCAGATTATGGGTTTCGTAATCGGTTTTGTAGTATATGTTGCCATTAAGGAAATCGGTTAAAAAACGTAAGCCTTGAATAAAGGTAATTGTCTTGGCACCCAATGGTAAAGATTCAATTTCATTGGTTGTGAGGAACTGCCTGGTATGTTCTGCAAAACCTTCACAAAACGCTTTATAAAATTCCATATTGATCCGGGTTGCTTCCAGATTGGAGTCGTCTTCTTGGGTTGTCGCACATATCGATCGTATAGAATCCCCAAAATCGTAAGCGGTAATTCCGGGCATTACAGTATCAAGGTCAATAACAGCAAGACCTTGGTCGTTTTTATCGAACAGGATGTTCGAGAGTTTGGCGTCATTATGAGTCACCCGAACAGGAAAGGTGTTTTTAGCCTTAAGGATGGATAACTGATGCATGTCCACTCTTAATCGCTTTGCGAATTCGATCTCTTTTATAGCAAGATTTTTAGTGTTTTCATTTGCCTGTTTAAGTGCGGTTTCAAATTGATCATATCGAAAAGGCATGCTGTGAAAATTAGGAAGGATCTCTATCAGTTTATGAGCATCGAGACTAGAGCATCTTTTTATAAAATCACCATATAATTTGCCGGCTTCGTAAACCATTTCACTATTGGCCGCAACCTTATGAACCCTTGAATTCTGGATGTAATCCATCAGCATCCAGTATTCATTGAATTCATCCTTGAAAAAGAATTCTTTAGTTTTGGTCTTTATGAATTGAACGGTTTTATAAGGAGAACCCGATTTTGCCAAATGCTCACTGACCAGAACCTTATTGGAAATCAATCCTTCAATATTTTTAAAAACAAGCGGATTTAGTCTTTGAAGAACATAGTTCCTGCTAGAGGTGGTTGTAATTAAAAAGGTATCGTTAATATGTCCCGATCTCAATACAGAAAAGGATTCAACATCAGATTCAGTTAAAAAACTTTGAGCGACTTTAAGAACATGGGTCATGTTACCAAAGGCTTTCAGGATACACCCCTTTTTTGGTCAAGGCACGAACTTTCCTTTTTATAACAGGCAGATCCTTTTCATAGGTAATACCAAACCACTGCGAATTTGTACTAAGCATTTTAAATTCCTTGAGCTCATTCTTGATCATGTGATCCACTAAATTGGGAATTTGAAATTCTGAAGTTTCACTGTCATCATGATCACTTAAAAATTTCTTGAAAAGCAGCTCTGCAACTCTGAAAACATCGGGTGAAAATCCCCAGAAATTCATGGACACTATGGTTTTAGGATCAATTTTAACCTGGTTATTGTTAGGATCCTGATATACGATTAGCCCGTTTTCCAGCTTTGTTATGGATTTGCGCTCCTTAATATTGTTCAGGTAGCCTTGCTCATCCAAAACACATTCTCCTCTGGATACCGGACCATTTACAGACATGGTTTTACCAAGATGATAACCTATAAAATAATTGTCATCAGATTTATTTTTATACAAAGCGTCATGCATCAATACAAAGGCTTCCAGACCGTAAAGATCATCGGCATTGATTATGGCAAATTTTTCCTTTATAAATGGCTTTAAGATCCACAAGGCATGTGCTGTTCCCCAGGGTTTTACTCTGTTGGTTTTATATGGTTTGGGAATGATATGAGTTTCCTGGGTGACATACTCAACAGAAACGTGCTTTGGCAATTTGTTGTTGTACCTTGAATCGAAATGATCCAGAATACTTTCTCTTACAACAATAACAATCCTGTTGAATCCTGCTCTTGCCGCATCATAAACAGAATGATCCATGATTGAATAACCTTGAGGGCTCACTGCCTGCGCCTGTTTTAAGCTGCCAAATCTGGAACCAAGTCCTGCAGCCATAATAGCCAAAGTCTTCTTTTCAGTCATGGTATAAATCTAATAAAAAAAACACCTTAAAAAAGGTGTTTTCTTTATACGGTGAATTTATTCGTTAAAACTGATATCTCAGTCCTAAGGCGATATCAAAATCCAGATC
>CBDULU010000373.1:0-2397 GCA_965368155.1 uncultured Flavobacteriaceae bacterium | reverse complement strand
GATCACGAGAGGTGGGGCAAAACGGATGATATTTCCGTGAGTTGGTTTGGCCAGTAAACCATTGTCTCTTAGTTTTAAACAGATGTTCCAGGCCATGACGCTGTCTTCAGAGTCATTTATCACGATGGCATTTAATAAGCCTTTTCCTCTTACCATTGTCACTAAATCGCTTTTCTCAACAAGTTTGTTCATTTCTTCACGAAACAAATCACCCATTTTTTGTGCGTTTTCAGCTAGGTTTTCATCTTTAACTACGCGCAATGCCTCCATGGCAACTGCTGAAGCTAAAGGATTTCCTCCAAAAGTAGACCCGTGCTGACCAGGTTTGATGACTTCCATGATTTCATTGTTGGCAAATACAGCAGATACGGGATAGACACCTCCACTTAAGGCTTTTCCTAAAATTAAAATATCTGGTTTCACCTCAGGAGTTCCTGAACAATTCTTATCAACACAATCACAGTTTCCACAAGTGGCCAGTAAGCGCCCTGTTCTGGCGATACCTGTTTGCACCTCATCTGCTATAAAAAGAACGTCATTCTTTTTGCAAATGTCAAGGGCTCTTTTAAGGTATCCCTCTGTTGGCACATAAACACCTGCTTCACCTTGTATGGGTTCCACCAGAAAACCGGCTATATGATCATTTTCTTCAATGGCTTTTTCAAGTGCATCTAGATCATTATATGGAATTTTGATAAATCCGGGCGTATAGGGTCCGAAATTCTTTTTTGCTGTTTCATCATTGGAAAAAGAAATGATCGTAGTCGTTCTTCCATGAAAATTATTTTCACAAACAATTATTTGTGCTTTTTCTTCTGCAATGCCTTTTTTCTCATAAGCATATTTTCTGCATAATTTGATCGCAGTTTCAACCGCTTCTGCTCCGGTATTCATAGGCAGCACTTTGTCAAACCCGAAAAAATCAGTGACATACTTTTCATATTCACCCAACTGATCATTATAAAATGCTCTGGAGGTAAGGGTCAGTCTTTCAGCCTGGTCTTTTAAGGATCCAATGATCCTGGGATGACAATGTCCTTGATTTACTGCTGAATACGCTGATAAGAAATCATAATATCGTTTTCCCTCAACATCCCATACATAAACGCCTTCACCTTTGCTTAAAACAACAGGTAGCGGGTGATAATTATGCGCACCGTGTTTTTCTTCAAGTTCAATAGCTTTTGCGGATTGGTTTTGGTTTTTTACTAACATAGAAAAATGAATTTAATACCATACTTTGAAAATTAACATGGTATATTTTTAAATACACAATTCCTTCTTTGGGAGAGAAATCATCCTGGAGTCAACAAAAATATTAAAAATTTTGATGATAAAGTCATTTTGCATGGTCTCTATTAACTATTCGATACTTTATTTTAATGATAATGTTTAAAAGATTATTTTTAGCCTAAATTATTTGATGAACTATTTGGCACATATATACCTTTCCAGAGATGATGAACTCATCAGTATCGGAAATTTTATGGCTGACCATGTTAAAGGGAACAAGTTTAAATTATATGCGCCTGATTTGCAAAAAGGCATATTGCTTCACAGACAAATTGACTCCTTCACTGACGCCCATGAATTGGTTAGAAAAAGTAAAAGAAGGCTAGACGACAGGTATGGTTTATACAGAGGGATCATTATAGATATTTTATATGATCATATGTTGGCAAAAAACTGGTCCATTTATTCTGATGTACTGCTGTCTAAATATACCCAATCATTTTATCTAAGGTTGAATCGTCATTATGAGGTTTTGCCAGAAAAGGTTCAGTACATGTCTAAATATCTGATAAAAGATGATTGGTTATTAAGTTATGCTGAAATTGAAGGTATTCGAAAAGTACTTGAGGGGATGAATCGAAGAACAGGAGGGAAATCAAATATGGATCTGGCCATAAATGACCTTGTAGATCATTATGACGATTTTGAAAGTGATTTCACCCTCTTTTTTAAAGAATTGATCGATTTTTCGGATGACAAATTAATAGAGATCAAAAAGATATATGATTAAAAATGATTAGAAGTTATTTGTCAAGATTTGCTGTGTTGAGTAGTTTTGCTCTTTTTCTTGTGACGTATAATGAAGCAAAGTTTTTGCAAGGAATTGAATAAGGATTTTAAGCAGAAGGCAACAGCTTGCCATTACCAGACCTTTGCGCAGAATAAGGAGCCGTTCCAAAAGTTGATGACACTGCTATGGGATTTTGACTATTTTTAAATTTGAAAATAATACATTTGTTTTAGTTCTAGTTCGAATATGACCTTCTTCTTATATAAGTGAAAGAGAAAGTTTAACATCAAAGTAAAAATCATCAAATGGATTTAGATAAAAAAAATAAGCACACCATTTGTATACACCAGGGGCAGATTAAGGATGAGCAATTT
>CBDULU010000372.1:0-2409 GCA_965368155.1 uncultured Flavobacteriaceae bacterium | reverse complement strand
TCTAAAATACGGGCTCAAATCAAGTGAAATATCCTTGAATTTTCCTGCTCCAACATTGTCGAACAACTGATCTTCCTGACCGGAGAGATGTTTCAATTCGCCATTGGCCTTAAAAATATCTGGATCACCATCATTGTCATAATCCAGAAAAGAAGATGACCAGCCAACAAATTGCCCTGAAGCCATGGAGATACCCGATGCATATGAATTATCCTTAAAAATTCCCTTTCCAAGATTTTCATAAAGAGAGCAATAATTATCATCTGAAATAAAAATATCGAGCAGTTCATCATGATTATAGTCGGCAAAATCAACAGACATACTTACGGTTGCCTCTCCCGCCTGACTGAATCCTGTTCCCGACAAGGTTCCATTATCGCTAAACACTTTACCCTCATCATTATGCCATAAATAATTAACGGTATGATCATTCGCCACATATATATCTACAAACCCATCATCATCATAGTCAGCGGCACCAACACCCATGGCTCTGCCATCTATATCTACAATACCCATTTGCTCAGTAACATCGTCAAATACGGAATTGCCCATATTTTTAAATAAAATGTCCTTTTGACTGTCATAAGCCAAAGGTCCGGGAAAACCATCAGGGGCATAATAATAGGAGTAATCAGGATCGTAATTCAGATAATTTCCAACATAAAGGTCGAGCAAACCATCATTGTCAAAATCCAACCAAACAGCACCTACACTGCATTGCGCTCCCCCACCAACTCCGGCCTTATCCGTTATATCTTTGAAAGTACCGTCTCCGTTATTTTGATACAGGATATTCTCACCATAATTACTCAAATAAATATCCGGGAAACCGTCGTTATTGATGTCACCAACAGTAATACCCATACTGTACCAGGGACCACCTACCTTTGCCTCTTTACTTACTTCCTTAAAAGTTCCATCTTGAAGATTTCTGTATAAGTGATTATGAGCGCTTGTCTCATTTGGTTTGCTTTTACTAAAACCTTCGAGCCAACTGCCACTGCAAATGTAAATATCCATAAAACCGTCCTGGTCATAATCCAAAAATGCGGCACCTCCACCCACTGATTCAACGATATTCTGCATTTCTGAAGCGCCGATGGAATGAACAAATTCTAATCCTATGTCTTGTCCAATTTCCTGGAAATAATCACCATTTGGTTCTGGAGAAACATATAAATCCATAGAATCACCGTGATTGGTTTTGTAATCTAAGTTACATCCAACAATCAAGAAAATAAGGGCCAAGAAAGCGGATCCTGGCATGATCCTTTTCACTTCATTTTGGCTTAAGCTCCCAAAAAGTCCTTTCAATATTTTCTTTAAAACATGTATATTTACACCCATCTAAACGCCTGATATATGAAGTTTAACCGCAAGTTCATTTGATTTAGCCTCTTTAAAAATTCCTGATTCCAAAAGACTTTCAGGCTGATATCATCAGGTTTAAAGAGTAAAAGCGGCAATATTTGTTGTCTTGTCAAAGTTGACATTCATTTAGCTTAAAAAAAATGATATATATCATTAAAAAAAATCTACTTTTCCAATTTCTTTACGGAAATTTGGAAGCGCATTAAAAGGTAGAATTTGAATCTACCGAGCAGAGATTTAATCAGGAAAAAACTCAGTTCAATTTTGAAGAGTAAAAGCATAAAACAGGTCAAAATAGTTATGGAGAAGATTTATTCTTTTGGTTGTATAATTGGTTTACTTTTGGCTCTTTCCAGCTGCAATCAACACCCCAAAAAAAATCTTTTCGAATTTGTAGATTCTGACAGATCACATCTTGAATTCGCGAATACGATCACCGAAAACGACAGCGTGAATCCAAGTGATTGTTTGAATTGTTTTAACGGAGGTGGTGTAGGTATTGGTGATTTCAACAATGATGGACTCTCTGATATTGTCTTTACAGGGAATCAGGTTTCTTCTGCACTCTATCTCAATAAAGGCTCCCTAGTGTTCGAAGATATTTCCGTTGAAGCAAATTTCACTACAAATAGCTGGATTACAGGAGTCTCTATTGTTGATATCAATGCCGATGGGCTTGATGATATCTACTTGAATGTGGCTGGGGTAAATTGTGACAACAACTGCTACAACCTGTTGTTTATCAATCAAGGTCTCAATGAAGCTGGAATTCCTACTTTTGTCGAAAATGCTAAAGCATACGGACTTGATGATGGAAACTATGCCACACAATCTGTATTTTTCGATTATGATCAGGATGGAGATCTTGATGTTTATATAGTTCATAATAAAAACAATACGGATTTTAGCAGGAATTCACCCAGGCCCAAGCAGTACTGGCCTGAATACCTGTCAGATCATTTACTTCGAAATGATTTTGTAGATGGTATGGACCATCCCGTTTTTACAAATGTTTCTAAGGAGATGAATGTCACT
>CBDULU010000371.1:0-2410 GCA_965368155.1 uncultured Flavobacteriaceae bacterium | reverse complement strand
AAGAGGGAGAGATCATGTATCATGAGACCTTGGCCGCCTTCTTGGGTCCGGGAGATATTGCTTCATATCATCATCAAAAGGCAAGGATGCTATCCACACAATTGAATCAAATGGATTCCTTTACTGAAGTCCAGCCTCCAGATGGTTATCCGACACCTTATAATGAAATATCTTCCGAGAAACTATTGAAGGCCTTGGAACATTTCAAGGATGTTGAGAACAAGGAAATATTGGCAGCGATATATGACCATCTTGGTTATTACTACTACACTATAAATGATATTGATCAATTTAGATTAATAGCAAATAGTATCATAGAGATTTATTCAGATTTGGAAGAATTTTACCCAATATTCCTCTATTATTCTTATTTAGGTTTTGTAGCTATCGAAGAAAATGATGTTTTGGAAAAGGATATCATTGAAGCCAAAATTAAGGAATTGGTAGCGTCAGTGAAAAATAAAAATGAGACGGGACCATTAAATTTTCAATTGGCAAATTATTATAGAATTAACGGACAAAATACGATTGCTATAGAGCATTATTTACAGTGCCTTGATTTTTTTGAATCAATTAATGATTATGTTATGTTGACTGATGTATATGATCAAATGTACCGACTGTATTCAGATTTAGAGATGTTTGACAGAGGAGCTGAAGCGATAGAGACTAGAGTCAAACTATTGGAGGAGCATAATTTACCTGCAGATATGTTCAATGCATATAATCAGGTAATGTGGGCCATGTACGATGCTAAAAATTACGACAAAGCGAGAAATTATAATAAGCTTAAAAAAAGTATATCCACCCCGCTTACTGCCGAAAATTTCGTGGCAGATAGTTATAGCCTTGAAGGACATATTCAAATGGATAATAAACATTATAAGGCAGCCATTTCGCTGATTGAAAAAGCGCTTGACGCATCAATGAGGTTGAAAAGAGTCGATAATGATGAATGGGAAGCCTATCGCATAGCAACTTGCTATTATAATCTTAATGACTATGAAAATGCCCTAAAGTATGCTTTGCTAAGTCAAGAAGTGTTACATGAAGACAATAACAGATTGAAAAAGGGATTAAATTTAACATTTTCTGAAATTTATGACGCGCTTGGAAACGAGAATCTGGCATATAAGCATTTAAAGATCTACAAGGATCTTATCAAAGAATCAGAGGATATTGATATTGCAAATGTTCTTATGAAGGCAGAAGTCAGATCGGTCATTGAAAGAAATCAAATGGAAATTGACATACTTGAAAGAGAACAATTTATAAAAGAGCAACAGAACAAGAACCAGCGCTTATGGATCATAAGTATCGCCGGAGCGCTGTTATTTGCTTTAATACTTAGTTTTATATTGTTTAGAAACAATAAAAACAGACAAAAGGCGAATAGTATCCTTATACAGCAAAAGGAGAAAGTTCAGGAGACTTTAGAGGAATTAAAGGTCACACAATCCCAATTAATACAATCTGAAAAGATGGCATCTTTAGGAGAGCTCACTGCAGGAATTGCCCATGAAATTCAAAACCCCTTGAATTTTGTCAATAATTTCTCTGAAGTTTCTCAGGAACTGATCAAAGAAATGCATGAGGAAATTAAGAAGGGTGATCAGAAGGAAGCACTTGAGATAGGAAATGATATTGAACAAAACCTTGAGAAGATAAATCATCACGGGCAACGTGCCAGTGAAATTGTAAAAGGGATGTTACAGCACAGTAGAACCAGCAGTGGAGATAAAGAGTTAACAGATATCAATGCCTTGGCTGATGAATATTTAAGACTTGCCTATCATGGATTACGGGCTAAAGACAAAACTTTTAACGCTAAACTGGAAACTGAATTCGATCCAGCCCTGAAAAAGGTCAATCTGATCCAACAAGATATAGGTAGGGTTATTCTGAACCTGATCACCAATGCTTTTTATGCGGTTAATGAAAAGAAGAACCAAGAAATTGCTGGTTATGAGCCAAAGGTTAGTGTTCGCACAAAAATGATCCAAGGTACTATTGAAATTAGTGTTGAAGACAATGGGAACGGTATCCCGAAAAAAGCATTGGATAAAATATTTCAACCTTTCTTTACGACCAAACCTACCGGGAAGGGAACAGGATTGGGCTTGTCTTTAAGCTATGATATCGTGAAGGCCCATGGAGGAGAATTAAAAGTAGAGACAAATGAGGGAGAAGGAACTGAATTTAAAATTGTATTACCTCTTAAATAGTGTTTATGAATAGTGAAAAAGAACAATTACTAGACAAAACCTATAAGATCTTTAAACAACTTTGTTTTTATGATTTTCCTATTGATAAATCAATTGATTATATCAATGAAGATATTATGGGTTATGGTACCCATATTGATGAAAAGATTTTTAGTATTGATTCATTTAGAGAGTTACTTCAATTA
>CBDULU010000370.1:0-2410 GCA_965368155.1 uncultured Flavobacteriaceae bacterium | reverse complement strand
GTGGCAATATGAATCATTATGTCAACATGAAACTTGTTGGTTTAAGAACCGGTAGTGCCAAGAATAATTATTTTGGCATAGGTGCAAAAGTTGAGATGCGTGCCGGGGACCTGTATCAAAGTATGGTTGTTACTGATCCGAATATTTACTTTGGCTTGGGAAACAGGCCCAAAGCTGATATCATCAGGATCACCTGGACAAATGGGGTACCCCAGAATATTTTGTTACCCGATTCTGATCAGGCCTTGATCGAATCTCAAACTTTGAAAGGTTCATGTCCGTTTTTATATACCTGGAACGGAAAAGAATATGAATTTGTAAAAGACATTACCTGGAGGAGTGCCCTGGGAATGCCTTTAGGAATTATGGGAGGTACAACCAAATATGCTTTCGCTGATGCTTCTGATGATTATATCAAGATAGCATCCCATCAATTAAAAGAAAAGGATGGTCTTTACTCGATTCAAGTTACCTCAGAGTTATGGGAAACCATTTATATGGATCAAATTGAATTAGTGGCGGTGGATCATCCCAAAGAAATAGATGTTTTTGTTCCTGAGCAGTTTAGTCCGCCACCATTTCCTGGGATGCAATTGTATCAGATCGAAAAGAAACATATGCCTTTATCAGCGTTTGATGGTCAAGGACGCGATGTGCTGCCTATGATCAAGGCAAAGGATGATCAATATATTTCTAATTTGGAGCCTGGAAAATATCAGGGAATTACAAAAACGCATGATCTTATTCTCGATCCGGGAAATGCCGGGCAACTGGAAAATTTGCATTTATTTTTAAGGGGATGGATCTTTCCGACAGATGCCAGTATAAATGTAGCATTGTCTCAGTCGGATATTCTGAAACTTGAGTTTCCGATCATACAAGTGATCGATAAGGAAGGTCATTGGCAAACCATAGAGACAAATATGAGTTTCCCAATGGGTAAAGACAAAACAGTTATCGTAGATCTTAGGGATAAGTTTTTGAGCAAGGACCATCGTTTACGAATTCGCACCAATATGGAAATTTATTGGGATGAAATTTTCTTCGCAGATGCTAAAAATGATGAGAAATTGATCACGAATGTGCTGCAAGTTAACAATGCTGACCTTCATTTTAGAGGATTTTCAAAGGAATATCGAAAAGGAGGACGATATGGGCCTCACTGGTTTGATTATTCCGAAGTGGACCTAAGTACAAAATGGCGTGATCTTGAGGGCCAATACACGCGTTATGGAGATGTGACGCCATTACTTCAGGCTTCAGATAACCAATATATTATTTCCAATGCCGGAGATGAAACTTCCATTAATTTCGATGCGACAAGCCTTCCTGAATTAAAAGAAGGGTGGACGAGAGATTTTTTGATACACAGCGTGGGCTGGGTGAAAGACGGTGATTTTAATACGGCCCATGGCAATACGGTACAGCCGTTTCCTTATCATGGAATGGCAACCTATCCTCTAGCCGGGAAGGATGTGTATCCTCATCATCCGAAACTCAAAAAATATCAGGAAGAGTATAATACCAGGATAGTAAATCATCAGAAATTTCAGAATTCTATAAAACCAATTTTAAGTGAAGAATAAATTTTCTTTTTTTTACAGTCTTTTTCTTGTTGGATTTCCCGTTTTAATAATGGCGCAGCAAAAAGTAATGTTTACAGATGTCGCCGAAGCATCAGGAATTGATTTTAAATATACTTTTGGTGATGATCACTATGAGAATATTCTTGAAAGCAGTGGTTCCGGAATTACAGTTTTTGATTATAACAATGACGGGCTGATGGATCTTTTTATGATGAGCGGAACCTATTTGGAAGGAATTTCAGATGTGGGAGGGAAAAAATTTATCAATAGTCGTGACAAATTGTATAAAAATAATGGTGACGGGACATTTGCTGAAATAGGAGAACAAGCAGGTCTTAATGACCTTCAATGGAGCATGGCTGCAGGCGCCATTGATCTTGATCAGGATGGTTTTGAGGACCTTTATTTACTCAATTATGGATCTAATGTCTTTTACCACAACAACGGAGATGGAACTTTTACCGACATCACTTCCAAATTGGGTCTAGCTGGTCCTGAAAAACTAAATGGATTTACAAAATGGAGTATTGGTGTATCTTTTTGGGATTATAATCTGGATGGACGTTTGGACGCCATGGTAGGTAATTTTTTGGCTTTTGATCCAGAATATATATCGACACAAACCCCCGGAATGATGCCTCACCCTTCAGAGTATAAAGGTCAGGCATCGATGTTGTATGAACAAATGACTGATGGAAGTTTTGAAGAAGTGACGCAAAAGAATGGCTTGCTTTATCCCGATTCCAAATGTATGGGGCTCACGATCCTTGATTATGATGATGATGGAGACATGGATATTTTTCAGGCCAATGACCACCAATTTA
>CBDULU010000369.1:0-2424 GCA_965368155.1 uncultured Flavobacteriaceae bacterium | reverse complement strand
CAAATCTATAACAAAGATCGTGAAAGTGATTATATTCAAGGGTTTGCACCTGATATTGAAGTAAATGAATATAATTACTGGAATAATTTATTGCCATTGGGCGATCGAAATGAAGCGCTTTTAAAAGCTGCTTTAGATGATATAAGTGGTGTCGTTTCAAAACAGGAGCTTTCAAAAGCGCAGTTACAAGCCAAATTAATTGAACTTACCTTGCCAGAAGAGAGATTTGATAAAGAAATGTACGTTGATCCTGGTTTTCATAAAAGAAAGCAATAAAACTTAATTAAACGATATGCGAATAGACAAGTATTTATGGTGTACTCGATATTATAAAACGAGAAGTATTGCCACAGAGGCTTGTAAAAAAGGGCATATTAAATTGAATGGTGCCAATGTAAAGCCTTCGAAAGACGTTTTTACGGGTGAAAAATTAACCATCCGCAAGGACCAGATCAATTACGAGATCCTGGTGCTTGACATTCCCAAGAACCGTGTAGGTGCTAAACTTGTTGATCTGTACAGAAAGGACATTACGCCCGAAGAAGCTTTTCAGAATCAAGACCTGCTAAAGTATTCAAAAGATTACTATAGGAAAAAAGGTATGGGCAGGCCTACTAAAAAAGACCGAAGAGATATCGATACTTATCATGATGGAGATTCCGAAGTTTGACAAAGCCTTTTGGAGTAGTAAATACCAAGAAGGGCAAACCGGATGGGATATGGGAGAGGTCTCCCCTCCTATTCAGGCCTATATAGAGCAACTCAGCAATAAGCAATTGTCTATTTTAATTCCGGGTGCGGGAAACGCCTATGAAGCTGCCTTCTTGTTTGAACAAGGTTTTCAAGATGTTACTGTTTTGGATCTGGCAAAAGAACCCCTGGATAATTTTAAAAAAAGAGTGCCTGATTTTCCTGATAGTAATTTGATACAGGATGATTTCTTTAACCATAAAGGTCAATATGATTTGATCATTGAGCAAACATTTTTTTGCGCCTTAGACCCTTCTTTGAGAGTTGATTATATTGATAAAATGAAAGCCTTACTTAAACCAAAAGGAAAGCTGGTTGGCCTCTTGTTTGATTTTAGACTTAGTGATGAAGGGCCTCCTTTTGGTGGCGATGCGGATGCCTATTCATTAGCATTTCAAAAACGATTTAATCTTAAGACCCTGGCTCCTTGTTATAATTCGATAAAACCAAGAGATGGGAAGGAACTTTTTATTATTTTTGAAAAGACAAACTGATCCCAGATGCAAAAAACGAATATCCTAAACAATGAGCAGATCCAGCACAAGACCAAAAGGATTGCTTATCAGATCTACGAATCAAATATCAATGAAAGTGAAGTGATTTTGGCTGGAATAAAAGAGAATGGTTTTATTTTCGCTAAAAGGATCAAAGATGTTTTGACTGAGATCTCCCCTATCAATGTGACGCTTTGTGAAGTGATTATTGATAAAAGAAAACCTCGTGATCCTATTTCAACGAGTTTGGCTGCTGCAGATTACAAAAACAAATCACTTGTATTGGTGGATGATGTGCTGAATTCGGGGACAACCCTTATTTATGCTGCCAAATTATTTTTGGAAGTTCCTTTAAAAAGATTCAAGACGGTGGTTCTCGTAAACAGAAACCATAAAAAATATCCTATTAAAGCTGATTTTAAAGGCATCTCCTTGTCTACTTCCATGCAAGAGCATATCTATGTGGAATTTGAAGGGAAAAAGGCTCAGGCCTATTTAGAGTAGTTCTTTTTGATGATGACTAGCAATTCCTGCACTAGATCGTCTACAGATTTATGGTCAATAGTTATGGATTGATCAGCTTGCTCGTAAAAATTACGTCTTTCAAACAAATGTTTGGCTACAAATTCAGTCAATTGTTCCTCATTCAAAGAAGCTATTAAGGGGCGTTGCTCCTTTTCAGATCGAAGTCTTTGACATAGGGTAGCGATACTTCCTTTGAGGTAGAAGGATACCGCTTGTTTTTTGATCAATTCCATATTATTGGCATAACAAGGTGTTCCTCCTCCAAGTGCAATGAAGTCATCGTTAGAACTATCAAGCAATTCTTTTAAATACTTACTTTCCTGTATCCTGAAATAGATCTCGCCTTTTGTATCAAAAATTTCTTTTATTGACTTTCCTTCCTTGTCTATGATATAATCATCCAGGTCCGTAAAGGGAAGATTGAGTGCCCTGGCGAGTGCTTTAGCCACTGTTGACTTTCCGCTTCCCATATATCCAAGTAGAACGATTTTCATAAAATGCTGATTAATAGTGATCTGAATTGGAGGCAAATATCTTTATTTTTTTTTTAATAAAAAGCCTTGTATAATTAATAATTGCTAGTATATTTGCATCCGAATTATTTGACCTGGTAGCTCAGTTGGTAGAGCATCTCCCTTTTAAGGAGAGGGTCCTG
>CBDULU010000368.1:0-2429 GCA_965368155.1 uncultured Flavobacteriaceae bacterium | reverse complement strand
CTTTCAAAGCTAAATCTTTTGAGTATATTTGCCCGATTATATCAAAAATAAGATTTTAAAATAAGATAGGAATGCAAAACAAGGGACTTATTAGATTATTTGCTGTCATTTTGAGTGTGGTATGCCTATACCAGCTATCATTCACATGGTTTGCAAAAAATGTTGAGAAAGATGCTGTTATCTATGCAGAAACCAAGGCAGATGCCTCAGATACTGAAGAGTTGGGCATTATGCAAAAGGAATATTTGGATTCCATAGGTAATACACCAGTGGTGAATCTAGGTTTCACTGAATTTACTTACGATGAAGTTAAAGAAAAAGAGATCAACCTTGGACTTGACCTTAAAGGTGGTATCAATGCGATTTTAGAAGTATCTGTGAGAGATATCTTATTCGGTTTATCCTCAGAATCTAAAAATCCTGTTTTCAATGAGGCACTTATCAATGCTTCTCAAGCACAAAAAGATAGCGACAAAGACTATTTACAATTATTCTATGAGGCTTTTGCCGCAGCCAGTAATGGCTCAGTTAAATTGAGTGATCCAAGTATTTTTGGGAATAAATCTCTGAAAGATAAGATCAATTTCAAAATGACTGATGAAGAAGTTAAACCTATCTTAGAAGAAGAAGTAAAAGGTTCGATAAATACGGCTTTTGAAGTATTAAGGAGTAGAATAGACCGCTTTGGGGTTACACAACCCAACATTCAGAGAATTGGAGAATCCGGACGAATTCTTATTGAACTGCCAGGTGCCAAAGATATTGATCGTGTAAGAAAACTATTACAAAGTACTGCTGAATTGCAGTTCTGGGAAGTTTATACGAATCAGGACCTGACCCAATTCTTTTTATCTGCCAACACTACTCTTGCCGAAATTTTAAAAGTTGAGGAAGTAGACGTTGTGCAAGACTCAACTCAGGCTCAAGATGATGAAATTGATGACCTTTTAGGAGAAGTAAAAGATTCTGTGGATTTCGAAACCACGAATCCTTTATTTAGCAAATTATTTGTTCGCTTCCCACAAACTCAAAATGATATCAGCTCTATTATTGCCACAGCCAGTGTTAAGGATACAGCTGTGATCAATGAATATCTTTCCATGAAAGAGGTAAGAACTCTTTTACCAAGTGAACTTAAATACACCAAATTTGCTTGGGACGTAAAGGCTAATAATGACTTTATCAACCTGTATGCCTTAAAATCAAATCGAAATGATGAAGCTCCAATTCAAGGAGATGTAATCTCGGATGCTTCGCAGGTATTTGATCAGTTAGGTGCGAACCCTGAGGTGAGCATGACAATGAACAGTAAAGGAACGAAGCAATGGGCAAAAATGACAACAGCTAATGTTGGTAAGTTTGTCGCAGTTGTTCTTGATGACTACGTATACTCAGCACCCCGCGTAAATGATGCCATTACTACAGGTAGGACATCTATTTCGGGACAATTTAGCATCGATGAGGCTCAGGATCTAGCCAATGCACTAAAATCGGGTAAACTTCCTGCTGCCGCTAGAATCATTCAATCAGATGTGGTTGGACCATCTTTAGGACAGGAAGCCATTGATAGTGGTACCTATTCATTTATTATCGCTTTGGTTATCGTATTATTCTGGATGTTGTTCTACTATGGTAAGGCCGGAATTTTCTCTGACATTGCCCTGGCACTGAACATTCTTTTCATATTTGGTGTACTTGCTTCTTTTGGCGCTGTATTGACACTTCCAGGTATCGCCGGTATCGTTTTAACCATTGGTATGTCTGTTGATGCCAATGTACTGATCTATGAAAGGATCAAGGAAGAACTCAATAAAGGAAAAGGACTCAAGGAATCTATTAATGATGGTTTTGGAGGAGCGCTATCATCAATTCTCGATGCAAACGTTACGACCTTACTTACCGGTATCATTCTTTATGTATTTGGCACAGGACCAGTAAAAGGATTTGCCACTACCTTGATGATCGGTATTGTGACTTCCTTGTTTTCGGCAATTTTTATCACAAGACTATTGATAGAATGGTATGTAAGCAAAGACCGTCAACTTACTTTTAATACAAACATCACAAAGAACTGGTTTAAAAATATCGACATTGACTTCTTGAAAAAAAGAAAAATGTCTTATATGATCTCAGGTATCATTTTGATTATTGGATTGGGATCACTTTTTACAAATGGCTTAAATTACGGTGTTGACTTTAAAGGGGGAAGAACCTATACGGTTCGATTTGCTGAAAATGTCAGTGCTCCGGAAATAGCAAATAATTTAAAAGACCCATTTGGCAGTTCTCCTGAGGTGAAAACTTTTGGTTCTCCAAATCAATTAAAAATAACGACCAAGTACAAGATTGATGATAATGCTGTAGGTGTTGACGATGAGATTCAGAACCTATTATTCAACGGCGTAAAAAGCCATTTACCTGAAGGAATC
>CBDULU010000367.1:0-2459 GCA_965368155.1 uncultured Flavobacteriaceae bacterium | reverse complement strand
CCACTAAAGTGATTTCATGGGTTGTTGAAATAACTTCCTGTACGGGGATGTTGGCCCAGGCCAGTTGTTTTAAGATAAAATAGTAAATACCCGACTGTTCAAGATTGGTCTTTGGCAGCTTAATGGTTATAGAAGCTAATTTTGACATAGAATTGATCAATTCTTCCTCCTTAAAAATGGTATCGATTTCTTCTTTTAAGTTGGCACTGATGACAATATTGGTTTCAAAAATACCTTGCGACACCGTAAAAAAAGATTCCCTGTTGTCACCAATCTTGGCGAAGATCAAAGATATATGCTGGTATAGGGAACCGGAATTTTTATAGGTATAATCGAAAAGGTCAGATCGTACAATGAAGTCACCTAATTTAAGGGATAATGATTTGATATTCTTTCGAATTTTCAATATTTCCATGGGAGACATCCTGTTGATCGACATCATAATCGCCCCTGTTTTGACTTCCTTTCCCAAGGCTTGTTCAACTTCAGGTTGTATGAGCCTTGCTAAAGAGGAGACATTGATCAGTTTGTCCTGCATGGCTTCCTCAACAAAAGGTGTTCTTTGAATAATTAATTCTACGGTTTCCTGTATGGTTTTCATTGTTGAAATTTGAACATTCTGTTATAATATGTAAATATATTATAAAAATTTCTGCAGCATGTTGTTTTTGTCAATATTTGCCTAAAATTTGATTATGATTGTTTTAAAATTTGGAGGTACTTCTGTAGGATCAGTTGAGAATTTTAGAAAGGTGGCTAAAATTGTTCAGTCAACTGATGGAGAAAAAATTGTGGTATTATCTGCTATGTCAGGGGTTACCAACACTTTGGTTCGTATTGCAGAATTGTTGAATTCTTGTGATACTCAAGAAGCATTGGTGCTTATTCAGGGACTTAATGAGAAGTATCTGACTGTAGCTAAGGATTTAATTGAGTCAGATGACAATTATTTTAAGGCGCAGGTCGTCTTAAAAAGACATCACCAGGTATTGTTGGGAATAGCCTCAGAGCCGTTTTCCTTGAAGAATGAAAAAATCATTATGGCTCAGGGAGAATTGGTTTCAACGAACTTGTTACAGTTGTATATGGGGGAAGTAGATGGAAATAGTGTTTTATTATCTGCGCTTGATTTTATGCATATAGACCAGTATGGTGAACCACGGGCCGAAGTGATTAAAAATAGACTCACTAAAGTTTTGGCCAATCATCAGGTCAGTACCTTTATCACCCAAGGATTCATATGCAGAAATATGAACAATGAAATCGATAATTTGAATAGGGGAGGTAGTGACTATAGTGCATCTCTCATTGGTGCTGCTGCGGAAGCATCTCAGATTCAAATCTGGACAGATATTGACGGCATGCATAATAATGACCCAAGATACGTGGATCATACTTTTTCAGTAAAAGAATTATCATTTGACGAGGCAGCAGAGTTGGCCTACTTTGGTGCGAAAATATTGCACCCCCAAAGTATCATACCTGCACAGGAAAGAAATATTCCAGTTTTGCTGAAAAATACTTTTAAGCCTGAGTCTAAAGGTACTTTGATCCATAATAGAGCGAAAACTCAGAAAATTAGAGCCATTGCGGCGAAAGACAATATAACAGCGATCAAGATCAAATCCTATCGCATGCTGATGGCCTATGGTTTTCTTAAAAAAGTGTTTGAAGTATTTGAGCAACACGAAACATCAATAGACATGATTACTACCTCTGAGGTAGCTGTATCGCTGACCATAGACAATACTTCAAAACTTGAGGCTATAAAAAATGATTTACAGGGTTTTGGAAATATCGAAATCGATACAGACTTGAGTATCATCTGTATTGCAGGAGATCTGGCGCAAAACAAAAAAGGAATCACTTCTGCGATATTCAATGGTTTAAAGGATATTCCCATAAGAATGATCTCTTATGGAGGAAGCAATTACAATCTTTCCTTTCTGGTAAAGACAACTGATAAAATTGCAGTTCTCAACATCCTCAATGAAGGTTTGTTCTCAGAACTGATTTTAGAAACTACCTCGGAGCAGTAAAAAATAAAAGCCATCAGTTTTTGTCTGATGGCTTTTCTCTTCTTTATATATCCTCAAAGTTCACATCGGTGAAGCTATCTGTTGAAGAATCGCTTACTTCACTTCCGTTGAGCTCTTCGCCATTCACTTTGTGATAATCTTTTTGATGACGTTCACTAATCACTTCATTTCCTTTCTCATTGACTATAAATGAAGTCGCTTTATTAAGAATATCAGCAAATTCAGTGAAATCTTCTTTGTACAAATAAATTTTATGTTTTTTATAATGGAATGATCCGTCGTCATGAGTAAATTTCTTACTCTCAGTAATGGTCAAATAATAATCACCCGCCTTAGTTTCTCTTACATCAAAAAAATAGGTTCTTCTACCTGCTCTTAATACCTGAGAAAAGATTTCTTCCTGTTCAATAAACCCTTTTT
>CBDULU010000366.1:0-2465 GCA_965368155.1 uncultured Flavobacteriaceae bacterium | reverse complement strand
AAATTAAACGAATTGTAATTTGGGAAAGAAAGGTGTTTTATTAGTGAATTTGGGTTCACCGGATAGTACTGAAGTTAAAGATGTTAGACGCTATCTTGATGAGTTTTTAATGGATGAAAGGGTAATTGACATTCCTTATTGGAAACGATTTTTATTGATCAAAGGGATCATATTAAATGTCAGACCCAAGAAATCTGCGGCAGCCTATAAAAAGATTTGGTGGAAGGAAGGATCTCCTTTAGTTGTTATTTCTGAAAGATTTACTGAAAAAGTCAAAAAGAAACTAGATATACCGGTCGCTTTAGGAATGAGATATGGATCTATGAGTATGGAAAAGGCTTTTCGCGAATTAGAGTCTCAAAATGTGACGGATGTTTATTTGATTCCCTTATATCCGCATTTCGCGATGTCTTCTTATGAAACTGTGGTTGAGAAGGCAAAAGATTTACTTTCATCTTCATTTAAAGAAATGAAAATGGATGTTCTGCCTCCTTTTTACAATAATCCTGAATACATCAGGGTAATGAGCCAGCATTTGCAGAAAGAACTTGAAGGCTTTGATTATGATCATATTTTGTTCTCATATCATGGAATTCCTGAAAGACATATTTATAAAGGCGATACTACAGGAACACATTGTAAACTGGACAAAAGTTGTTGTGAAACTAAATCTGTGGCACATGAAACATGTTACAGGCATCAGTGTTTTGAAACGACAAAAGGCATTGTTAAGGAGTTAGGACTAGAGGAGGGGAAGTATCGAAATTCATTTCAATCCAGATTATTGAAGGATCCTTGGTTAAAACCCTATACAGATCTTGAGTTAGAAGCTATGCCGGAGCAAGGTATTAAGAAACTGGCCGTTATTACACCGGCTTTTGTTTCCGATTGTCTGGAAACTTTGGAAGAGATCGCGATGGAAGGAAAAGAAGAGTTTTTAGCTTTTGGCGGTGAGGAATTCAGGCATATCAGCTGTTTAAATGAGGATGATGCCTGGGTTGATGTAATGGTGAAATGGATTGAAAAATGGAATTCGTAAGCAAATCTAATGACCTATTTATACGTAAAATCACTGCATATCATTTTTGTAACCACCTGGTTTGCGGGTCTTTTTTATATCATTCGATTGTTCATTTATTATAAGGAGGCTGACGAAAAGGAGGAACCTAGCCAATCAATTCTTAAAAAGCAATATGCCCTGATGAGTAAAAGGCTTTGGTATATCATCACTTGGCCTTCAGCTGTTTTGGCTACTATTTTTGCCGTGTGGCTGCTGATCCTTCAACCCTTTTGGCTTGAAGCAAACTGGATGCTGATCAAATTGGTGTTTGTCGCGATGCTTTTTGCCTATCATTGGTCTTGCCAGGTCATGTATAACCAAATTTCAAAGGGTCAGCTAAAGTATTCTGCCTATGCCTTAAGGATCTGGAATGAAGTCGCTACCATTATTCTTTTTGCTTGTGTATTTCTTGTGGTGCTTAAAACAACATTGGGTTGGGTTTTTGGAGTGGTTGGTATTGTTGGGGTATCCGTAATACTGATGCTTGGGATAAAACTGTATAAACAGATCCGGGCCAAAAAAAGTTGGGATAACTAATAGTGCTACATGGATAAATTAAGTAAAAAACAGAAATTATTCTTGGGTATCTTATTTGATCTTATAGGGATGATCTCTTATGTGTTTCCCTTAACAGATGTTGTCTGGGCTCCTTTATCAGCCTATTTGATGATCAACTTATACAAGGGAAATGTAGGAAAGTTAGGCGGGCTTGTTTCATTTTTAGAAGAAGCGATTCCAGGTCTTGATTTTTTCCCTTCCTTTACACTAACCTGGTGTTATGTATACCTTATGAAAAGAACAGAGACTACTTGAAAAACTTACCAAGTCCCATTCTTTGCAGCATCTTTTTTTCAAATTCCCAAAAGAATTTGAATTGACCAAATAGCCATCCCACTAAAGGAAGCGTTATCTGATATATGGGAAATATCAATAAAATTCTCAAAATAATATATAAGATATAAGGCTTTGTAGTTTCGGAGTCCAGGCCAATGAAATTGGTTATAGGACCGGCAACCCAAGCGGCGAAAGAGCCATTAATTGCGAATACGATGATGATGGCAATAACCTGCCAGTTTGAACTTATTCCCCATCGTTCTTTCAATTTCTCCATTAGGTATCTTATTTTCGGCAAATGTAAGTATAATCTAGAAATGAACAAATTTTGTATAGGATTTAACCTTGCCCATATCACCAGAATTAGAGATTTTTATGAACAAAGACAACTATTTTTTTTAGTATCTTCCCCCAAATTATATGGCATATGAAGAAATTAGCTTTACACTGGAAGATTTTATTGGGAATGGTATTCGGAGTGGCCTGTGGGTTTCTGATGGTCAGTTTTTCAGGAGGAAAGGAAATTGTCTTGGATTGGGTCAAACCTTTTGGAACCATGTTTATCAATGCT
>CBDULU010000365.1:0-2481 GCA_965368155.1 uncultured Flavobacteriaceae bacterium | reverse complement strand
TAAGAGATGTGTTGATTGCTATGTCTGGTGGTTTGGCACTGATCATTGCCATCAGCCGAAATAAACCTCAGTTCAATACGGTTGCGGGTGTTGCCATTGCCACGGCCTTAATGCCACCCTTGTGTACAGCCGGATTTGGTTTGGCAACGGGGCAATTTAACTATTTTGGAGGGGCTATGTTCCTTTTCACTATTAACTGTATTTATATCGCCCTTGCAGCTTTTGTTATCACAAAATATTTAAAGTTTCCGATGCTTAAGTATATCAATCAGGCGAAAAGGAAAAGAATTTCTCGAATTGCTTCTTTGATCGCTTTTGTCATACTTGCCTTTAGTATTTATCTTTTTTATCAATTATACGTTTTAAATGACTATACGATCAAAGCTGAAAAATTCATCGAAAATTTGAAGGAAGAAGGAGTGAATATCATTGGTGATAGCAAGCAAAGTATTAATTACCAGGAAAAAGAAATAAAATTATATGTTTTTGGAAGCGACTATTCAGAGAGGGATAAAGAAAGATGGGAAGAGCAAATTAGTGAATTGGGATTGAAGAATACAAAATTGACTATTTTGAAAAGTCAGGACGATTCAGGAATACGTGAAGATATAGACAAGATCAAAGAACTGTATATCAATTCACACCAAATGTTGAGTTCGCGGGATGAAACCATCAAAGAGAAAGATCTCAGAATCAGCGAACTGGAGAAAGACCTGAGACGATATTATGCCAATGAGGTGCATTTTGACAGGATCATCAAAGAAATTCAGATCAATTATGCTGATCTTCAGGAAATTGGATACTCAAGAGAGTATGTATCTAATTTTGAAAAAATGGACACACTCAATGTCATCTCTGTAAGATGGAAAAATAAAGTGTCTAACCGTCAGAGAAAACAACAAGAAGAGAAACTGAAGGCTTGGTTACAGACTCGCTTGGATATTAAAAATTTAGAAATCAGGCAGAAATAGTTTGTTTTTAGGATCGTATGCCCCATCTAAATAAATTTTTTTTAAGTCTGTCCGTCTGTCTGCTAGTTAGTTTTGCTGGTTATGGCCAGAAAGTAAAATTCAACAGAGGTAGATCGGTTGAGAAGAATTTTTATGCAGTAATTCCTTATGAGGAATTAAAAAGTAAACTTATTATTCCTGTTGAAATTGAAGGAAAAACCTATCGATTCCTGTTTGACACCGGTGCTCCTAATCTGATTGGTCATGCCTTAAATGATCAGATCAAAACCAATGAAATCAATAGCATTCAGGTAAAAGATGCGAACGATTCGAAAAGGCCCCTTCAGGTTGTCGAGATCCCCATGTTAGCAATAGGAGGTGTCTTTTTCAAAAATTCTCCGGCAATTGTGAATGACTCCTCCAGTAATTTTTTGTTTGATTGTCTTGAAATAGACGGGATTATAGGAAGTAATTTAGTGAGAAATTCAATTGTGCAGATTGATACTAGAAAACGCGAAATTAAGATCACGAATAACGAAGATAAATTGGCTTTAAAAGGAATGAAGTCAATTGATATGGCCTTAAGTAAGGGGCAAAGTAGTCCTTATCTGTGGATCAGTCTTAAGGGGGAAGGCAAAGCAAAAGAGCAGGTGTTGTTTGATACTGGAGCACAGGGCTTTTATGATCTTTCGTTTCAAAGTTTTCAAACGCTTAATGGCCTTAAGGTTTTTGATCAGGTGGAAACGGCTAATGGTTATAAAGGTCTTGGTTTGTTTGGGGTTGCAGAACCTACTTTGCATTACCGGGTCCTGGTTCCTGAGATTTCTTTGCTTGGAGCTACTTTTGAGAATATAGTCAGTATCTCTACAACAGCTGTTAAGTCAAGAATTGGGGCAGACATCCTAAAATATGGAAAGGTGACCCTCGATTATAAACATCAAAAATTCTATTTTGAGCCTTTTGAAAATCGAGTCGATCTCTCGGAGGAGTTATGGGGTTTGAGCCCAACGATGAAGGAGTCGTCTTTAGTTGTTGGATTGGTATGGGAAGATGAACTGGCGAAAAGAGTTCAATATGGAGATAAAATTCTTCAAATTAACGAAATTAAAGTAGGTGATATGGAGCTGTGCGATCTACTCATAAAGGAATTGCCTTTTAAAAATAAAACCAATGTAAAAATTACATTACAGGATTCAATAGGCCAACAACAGTCATTTGATTTAAAGAAACGATCAATACCACTAAACAACTCCAACTGAATAAGAGCCTCTATGCTTCTTTATTGTAAACCTCTCTCACCTTTTTGTAGAGGTTTGATGAATATACAAAATCTGTAACAGCCTTGTTATCAGTCTTAAAAATAGTTTTATAGGTTCCTTCCCATTCTTTTAACCCTTGTTTAAGAAAAATAATTTTTTCTCCTATTTCCATCACTGAATTCATGTCATGGGAATTGATGATGGTGATCATTTGGTATTCATCTGTAATTTCCTGGATCAGGTTGTCAATAACGATAGCTGTTTTAGGATCA
>CBDULU010000364.1:0-2484 GCA_965368155.1 uncultured Flavobacteriaceae bacterium | reverse complement strand
GTGGGAATTTAGAAGAACAGCCTGGTCATTTGAATCAGGTGGTGAAAGCAGTGCGTTGTATAAGTCAACTGATGCCGGAAAGACCTGGAATAAGATCCATAACGGTTTCCCTGAAGGGAACTTGGGAAGATTAGCCATTGCAGTTGCTCCATCAAATCCAAAAATTCTGTATACAGTTATAGAAGCTAAAGAAGATGCAAGAAAGGGATTGTATAAAAGTGAAGACGCGGGTCAAAGCTGGAAACAACTCAACAATGATTTTGGCATTACGGTGCGTCCTTTTTATTTCTCACGAATTACAATTGATCCAAAAAATGAGGATGTCATTGTAAAAGGTGGCTTGAGTGGTTCCATTTCACGTGATGGTGGATTGACATTTAAAGACTTGGGAAATATGCATAGCGATATTCATGATATTGTTTTTGATATCAATGATTCTGACCGCATGTATGTAGGTACTGATGGGGGTGTTTATCGTTCATGGAATGGTGGAACGACCATGGAAATTGTAGAGAACTTACCACTGTCTCAATTCTATCATGTAAGTGTTGATAATGAAGAACCTTATAATATTTACGGAGGTCTGCAAGATAACGGATCCTGGTATGGTCCTTCAAGAGCTACCGGTGGTGTAAAAGCCAGAGATTGGAATTCTATAGGTCCTGGAGATGGATTTAGGGTTTTAAAGCATCCCACAAAGAATATCATTTATTCTGAGATGCAAGGTGCTGAAAATATCTGGCGCTATGATGTCGATAAAAAACTGATAAAAACCATTCAACCTTTACCTAAAGAAGGCGACGCCAAATTGAGATTTAACTGGAATGCACCAATGGCGATTAGCGCTTTTCATCCAGATAGATTCTATGTTGGAAGTCAGTTTTTACATGTATCGAACGATATGGGTGATACTTGGGAAATTATTTCGCCAGATCTAACAACCAATGATGCAAGCAAACAAGACCAATCAGATTCAGGAGGATTGTCTATAGATAATTCCGGTGCTGAAAATCACACCACGATTTTTACCATTGCTGAATCTCCTCTGGATGAAAACGTCATTTGGGTAGGTACCGATGATGGAAATGTTCAGGTAACCACTGATGGCGGTAAAAATTGGACGAATACCTCCATGGAAATTGTAGGCTTGCCAAAAAACACGTGGGTGTACCATATTGAGGCGAGTTCTCATGACAAAGGAACGGCATATGCTGTTTTTGAAGGCCATTCAAGCGGTGACATGACACCTTATACCTATAAAACGACAGATTTCGGAAAGACCTGGAAGAATATCATTACTTCGGATGTTGTAGGATTTGTAAGAAATATTCAGGAAGATTATGTGAATCCTGATTTATTGTTTCTCGGAACAGAATTTGGTTTGTACATTACTTTGGATGGTGGAAACAGCTGGACCAAATTCGGCAACAACATGCCTTCCACAGCGGTTCATTTTATCGACCTGCAAAAACGAACCAATGATCTGGTAATGGGAACCCATGGAAGGGGAATCATCATTATTGACGATATTTCTCCTTTACGCGAGATCAACACTGATGTGATGAAAGAAAAAGTTCACTTTTTTAGTTCTAAACCTTTTGTCATGACAGATCAAAGTGGGTTTAATGGAAGTTTCGGGACTGAGACTCAATTTGTAGGGGCAAACTCAACAACTGCAGCTCAAATCAAATATTTCTTACCTAAGCGCCATACCTTTGGTAAGATGTCCTTGGAAATTCAGGACATGGAAGGCAATGTGCTGACCACACTTGGAGCTGGAAAAGCAAAAGGAATCAACATTGTGAATTGGGGCTTTAAAACAAAACAACCCAAAACGGCAAAAGGGAAAACCTTTAGTTTTGGAGCGTTTACGGCTCCTTCAGTGAAAGCAGGGACCTATAAAGCTGTATTGAAAAAAGGCAAGGACACTTTTGAAAATGAGTTTGAAGTGGTCTATGACGACAGAACCGGCTTGTCTGCAAAAGACAGGGACCTGAAATATGATACGACGATGAAATTGTTTCATATGACAGAAGAACTGGCCTTTATGGTATATGAAGTTGATGCTTATACAGAAGCGACCAAAGAAAGCAACAAAAAAGTTTCTGCTAAATTGAACGAATTAAAAGAAACCCTTGTGATTACTACAGGTGATAATTATGTTGGATCTGCAGAACCTCAATTGAGAGAAAAAATGGCTGATCTCTATAGCAAAGTTGCTTCATCTTATGATAAACCTTCAGCAGCAGAACTTGATAATTTGACCATTGTTGAAAACAGGTTTGAAAAAGCCAAAGCAGACTTTGCCAAATTAAAAAGCAAATCTAAAGTTGATGATCTGGGCCTAAAAACCTATGAAGAATTTCTGGCAGAATAGAAATGCTTCTCAATTAAAATTAAAAGGATCCGACGGTGTTGGGTCCTTTTTTTATGTTCAATGCTACAATGCTACAATGCTACAATGCTATAATGCTATAATGCTAC
>CBDULU010000363.1:0-2486 GCA_965368155.1 uncultured Flavobacteriaceae bacterium | reverse complement strand
ATGCACTCAGTAGATTCTAATGATATCTCCTTTAAGATTGCAGGAGCTCATGCTTTTAAAGCGGCATTTCTTGATGCCAAGCCTAAACTTCTCGAACCCATCCTTGACCTTGAAGTTAAAGTTCCGGAAGAATTACTGGGTAATGTTATGACCGATTTACAATCAAGACGATCTATTATTATGGGCATGGACAGTGACGGTAAGCATCAGATCATAAAAGCCAAGGTTCCCGAGGCAGAAATGTATAAATACTCTACCAGTCTTCGCTCACAGACCCAGGGACGTGCAACTTTTAGTACAAAGTTTGCTTCCTTTGAGCCTGTACCTTCCAACGTACAAAGTGAACTGGTCCAGGAATCTTAGAGAATAAATGTTATTTTTACCCATCAAAAAACTATTTTTGATGGGTTTTTTTATTGATCCAAGCTACCTATGAAGATATTCAGATCAGAAAGTTTCGTTGATTATAAGACATATACTTTTAATTACGCCACCTATTGCATTAAGGAAGACCAAAGCGAGCTTCCTGCTATTTACGCGCAAGGATTTTTGCCTTATTCGAACAATGTTAAACTCGAGGAGGAAACCTACTATTTAGCCAGAAGCTTAAGGATCGATCTATCTCTCTTTAAAGAATCTTCAGAAAACAGAAGAGTCTCCAGAAAAATAGACGCTTTAAACCCGTCTTTTGAAGTTATTCCGGCAAAGGACTTTAACTTTAAAGATCCCATTTTCAAATCTTACTGCCTTGATTTTGCCGAAAAGAGATTTAGTGAAGCGATCAGTGAAGAACGTTTAGACTATATCCTAGCAGCAAAAAGTATTAGCCATATTTTTCATTTTAAAATAGGCGATAAAACCGCTGGCTACGTGATCAGTATCATAGAAAATGGAACACTACATTACTGGTTTGCTTTCTTTGATCTGGACTATCAAACCTATGCACTCGGTAAATGGATGATGTTCAGTGTGATCAATTGGGCATTTGAACAAAAAATGGCTTATGTATATCTGGGAACTTGCTACGGTGAAAAATCTTTATACAAGGTAAGGGATTTTAAAGGCCTCTCTTATTTTGATGGAAACCAATGGGATACTGATATCAAAACCCTAAAAAGCAAGTGTAAATCTGATCAGGAGTTTACAACCGATGAGTTTAAACAGGATACCGAGCTTTTTCTTCAAAGATTGCAAAAATAGACCTACCCACCTGCCCATCCTATCACACAAAAGTTGGGTTTTGTTTTTCATTCCTGTTATAAATGATTAATTTTGCCGTATAATTTTTTGGATATGAAACTGCTATTGTTAAGTGTTATTTTATTAGGTCTTGGGTTTGCTGGTATTGCCATAAAGATCTGGGCTAAAAAAAATGGAGAATTTGACGGAACCTGTGCCGGAAGTAATGTAAGGCTAAAAGCTGAAGGAATTACTTGTGGATGCGGCAAAGAAGGAAGTTGCGATACAAATCTTGACAATAAAGAAGAGAACTTAACAGCAAAGAGCATTTCTTAAGACTCGATGTTACTGCTGATCACATTCTGTGTCGTTTTTTTAATTCAATCTTATTTCTATCTTCACCTTTTCAGGAAATACACTTCATTTCAACATGCTGTAATTGAGAATAAGAACTCTCCAATAAGTATCGTTGTATGTGCCAAAAATGAAGCAGAGAATTTAAAACGGTTACTACCTGGTTTAGCACGACAGAAATATCCTTTATTCGAGATTATTTTAGTTGACGACGCCTCAACAGATAACACTTTGAATGAAATGCTTTCCTTTGAGAAAGCACATGTCAATTCGGCTTTTAAGATTTCAATTGTCCACATTGTACAAGAAGAATCTAAGGGCAAAAAAGAAGCTTTGACAAAAGGAATCCAAACTGCACAAAACCAATATATCCTTCTTACAGATGCAGACTGCCAACCCACTAGCGAAAAATGGATTACTCATATGACGGCTCATTTTTCACAAAAAACGGCTATCGTATTGGGTTATGGAGCCTATGAAAAAATAAACAATTCATTTTTAAACAAACTGATCAGGTTTGAAACCCTGTTAACAGCCCTCCAATATTTTTCTTATGCCCTTGCTGGAAAACCCTATATGGGGGTGGGCAGAAACCTGGCCTATAAAAAAGAGACCTTTCTTAAAGCAGAAGGTTTTAAGGAACACTCGCATATCAGATCAGGAGATGATGATCTATTTGTGTCACAAGTCGCAAACAAAAATAATACGGCAATTTGTGATCATAGAGAAGCTTTTACTGAATCCAAGCCCCATATACATTTCGGGAATTGGATCAGGCAGAAAAGAAGGCATATTACGACAGCAGCTCAATATAAACCAGGTACAAAAATTCTACTGAGTCTATTCTTTATTTCTCAATTTTCTCTTTATGCATTGATGCTGATTTCATTGATAACAGAAACATTTCGTTTTATAATCATACCCTTGTTTTTAATCAGGCTGCTTTTTTGGTA
>CBDULU010000362.1:0-2491 GCA_965368155.1 uncultured Flavobacteriaceae bacterium | reverse complement strand
ATTGCCTGATAGTGTGATGGGAGACAGGGTAACCGCTTCTGTAATTGCCCAGGCCACAAAACCAATCGTCAGGCCATTATACGATTTTAAACAGAGAGGAGAAAGCGGTATGTGGATGAGTGATCTGATGCCACACATGGCGCAAATAACCGATGAATTGTGTATGATCAATTCTATGTATACCGAATCTGTACAACACGAACCTGCTCAGATGTTTACTCATACGGGTTCTGAAATCCCAGGAAGGCCAACTATAGGTTCCTGGATCAGTTATGGCTTAGGATCTGAAAATGAAAATCTCCCAAGTTTTATTGCGCTGATGACCAAAGGAAATGAAGGAGGTTCTACCAGGTTACTCTCAAGCGGATTTTTACCTGCAGAATACCAGGGCGTTCAGTTTAGAAGTGGAAAGGATCCGGTATTGTTTTTAAATAATCCTCCAGGGGTGACTGGCGAGATCCGAAGAGAGCAATTGGATCATTTGCAAAAATTACAAGAACAAAATTATACAACCTGGGAAGATCCGGCCATCAAAGCTAAAATGTCTCAATATGAAATGGCATTTCGGATGCAAACATCTGTTCCGGAAGTGATGAACACTGAAGGAGAACCAGATCACATTTATGAATTGTATGGGGAGGATAGTAAGAAACCAGGAACATTTGCGAGTAATTGCTTGCTGGCGAGAAGGCTGGCAGAAAGGGGCGTAAGATTCATTCAATTGTATCACGGTGATTGGGATCATCATAGTAATTTACCGAAGCAAATTCCGAAAAGGTGTAAAGAGGTGGACCAAGCTTCGGCAGCTTTGATTATGGATCTTAAACAGCGAGGCCTACTTGAGGATACCTTAGTTGTTTGGGGCGGAGAATTTGGCAGGACCAGCTTTTCACAAGGTCAGCTTACCAAAGATAATTTTGGAAGAGACCATCATCCTGATGCCTATACCATGTTAATGGCCGGGGCAGGGGTTAAAAAAGGAATCACCTATGGAGCTACTGATGATTTTGGCTATCATATAACGGAAAACAAAGTGCATGTTCACGACCTGAATGCTACTATTTTGCATCTTTTGGGTTTAAATCATGAACAGTTGAATTATAAGTATCAGGGGCGACGATTCCGTTTGACGGATGTTCATGGCAACGTAGTTAAAGATATTCTGAGTTAATGGATTGGGAAATTTTTATTGGTCGTTTTCATCCTTTGATGGTTCATTTACCTATTGGTATATTTATACTGGGATATATTCTAGAAGTATTGCTGCAAACTGGTTTTCGCAACCTTGTTGAATCCCGAAAAATTGTCATTATTACTTATAGTATAGGTTTTCTTGCCGGACTGGTGGCAGCTGTAACAGGCTGGTTGCTTTCATTTAGCGATGATTATGGTATTGAAGCCTTAAATGATCACAAGCAATTGGGGATATTAACTTTGGTGGCCATGTTACTGGTGATCCTATATCAAATAAAGGCGCCAAACACTAAGGGTAAATTAAAACTATCCGGATCTACAATTGCCATTGTTTTGATCAGTTTAACGGGGCATTTAGGTGGGAATCTCACCCACGGATCAACTTATTTGGTTGAGTACGGCCCTGACATCTTTAAGGATGATTCTCAAGAATCATATGTAAGATTGAGCGAGATGAATCCTGATTCCTTGATCATTTATGAAGATATGATTCAGCCGCTCATCCAGCGTCAATGTCTAGAATGTCATAATACAGAAGAGAATTATGGAGGGTTAATACTAGAGAGCTATAGTGATCTTTTTAAAGAAGCTGATCATGAGATTCCGGTCATAGCAGGAAGCCCTGACAATAGTGAATTTCTGAAACGGGTCAGTTTACCTTTAGATCATGAAAAAATAATGCCTCCAAAAAATGCCGGTTTCGGTTATACGGATGTTCAAATTTTAAGGTACTGGATCGAGAATGGCGCTGACAGTTTGGCCTCCTTCAATTCTGAAACGATGAACAAGGAATTGATTGGTTTAATATATCGGGATTATGGTTTAGATTATAGCCCTAAACCCTATTACGAAAAAATAGAGGTGGATAGCCTTGGTGAAGGCGTTTTAAAAGAATTACGAGCTTCTGGTTTTAGAGCATCTTATTTAGGAAAGAATAACTTGTTATTGGATATAGAATTTAAAGGGGAGTCTATTGGTAAAGATCAAATTGATATGCTGAATCAGGTTTCAAAACAAATTACTTTCTTGAAAATAACAGATTGTAAATTATCTGATGATTTGGTTGAGCAAATAGATAATATCGAACATCTGAGCAGAATCGATTTGAGTAAAAACCAACTCTCGGCTAAAGTGATCGATTTCCTGATCAAACATCCTCATCTGGAGTCAGCAAATTTGAATCATACAAACATCACCAGAGAACCATTACAACAGCTATTGTCACAACCCGGACTGAAGAGGGTTTATGTGTTGAATACCAAAGTATCACCTGAAGAAATAGAAGACTTACAGAAAA
>CBDULU010000361.1:0-2492 GCA_965368155.1 uncultured Flavobacteriaceae bacterium | reverse complement strand
ACTGATAAATGTACAGAATGTAAAGGTTTTCACGATGAGCCACAATGTGCGGCTGTTTGTCCGGTTGACTGTTGTGTTCCTGATGAAGATCACGTTGAATCAGAAGATGTTCTTCTTGCCAAAAAAGTTTGGATGCACGGAGAATAAGAAGATTTTATCTTTAAAATTTAAAAAGAGTATTTGTTATCAAATACTCTTTTTTTTTGTCTTATACTGACTTCCAAGCCCCTATGACTTATATCATAATTTAAATGTTTCATAAGCTATAATTTTACCCTGTTCAAATCATGTAACCTTGAAGATGATGAACAATAATTAAACTTATCTCATATTTATAAATTATCTATAAAATGAAAAAAAAATTCGAAAAAATAATATGTGATGCGAATGAGGCCGTAGCCAGAGTAGCACATAAGACCAATGAAGTTTGTGCGATTTATCCTATAACACCAGCATCACCTATGGGTGAACATGTGGATCTTTACAGTTCCAAGGAACAAAAGAATATATGGAATAATATCCCACGTATTGTTGAAATGCAAAGTGAAGGTGGAGCGGCAGGAGCAGTTCACGGATCTCTTCAAGCTGGTGCGCTTACGACTACTTTTACAGCGTCTCAGGGTTTACTGCTCATGATTCCTAATATGTATAAAATGGCTGGAGAGCTCTTGCCAAGTGTGATACATGTTGCTGCCAGAACGGTTGCTACTCACGCCCTATCCATTTTTGGAGATCACAGTGATGTGATGTCAGCCAGACAAACAGGTTTTGCCATGCTTTTTGGCGGATCTGTTCAGGAAGCACAAGATTTTGCCCTTATTTCTCAGGTGGCAACTTTAAAATCAAGAATTCCATTTATGAATATTTTTGATGGTTTCAGAACTTCACATGAAATCTCAAAAATAGATTCAATTCCAGATGACATCATCAAAGCGATGATGCCAGAAGATAGAATTATGGCTCACAAGAAGAATTCTCTTGATCCGGATAACCCTGTGATAAGAGGTACTTCTCAAAATCCTGATGTTTTCTTTCAAGCCAGAGAAGCGGCTAACACTTATTATGATGCGGTTCCAGGAATTGTCCAGGAAGTTATGGATGAATTTTACGAGCATACTGGTCGTAGATATGATCTCTTCAACTACATCGGACATCCCGAAGCGGAAAGAGTAACTGTGATTATGGGCTCAGGGGAAGGACCTGTTCATGAAGCCCTTGAAAAAATGATTGCTGACGGAGAAAAAGTTGGTGCCTTATTTGTAAGGTTATACAGACCGTTTTCAGTAAAAGACTTTATTGAGCAAATGCCAAAAACAGTTAAAAAAATAGCTGTTCTTGACAGAACTAAAGAACCCGGTAGTATTGGGGAACCTCTTTATATGGACGTCTTAAGTGCTTATATCGAAGGTAGCGATGAAATGCCAGCAATCGTTGGTGGTCGATACGGTTTATCATCTAAAGAATTTACACCAAAAATGGTCAAAGGAGTCTATGATGAACTCTTAAAAGACAAACCCAAAAACCACTTTACTGTTGGGATTATTGATGATGTCACCCATACGAGCATCATGTCAGATCCAACGTTTGAAGTTAGAAGAACCACATTTAACTGTATGTTCTATGGTTTAGGATCGGATGGTACTGTTGGTGGTAACAAAAACTCGATTAAGATTATTGGAGAGACTACTGATAATTTTGTCCAGGGTTATTTCGTATATGACTCTAAAAAAGCAGGCGCACAGACTATCTCACATTTAAGATTTGGACCAGAACCAATTCACTCTTCATATTTGATTGAAAAGGCCGATTTTATTGCCAGTCATCAGTTTAATTTCATTGAGAAATATGACATGATTGATGAATTGAAAAAAGGCGGAACTTTCTTACTAAACTCTCCATATTCTAAGGATGAAATCTGGGATAAACTGCCAGAAAAAATGCAGAAGCACCTGATCGAAAATGAAGTTAATTTCTATATCGTTGATGCCTCGAAGGTAGCTCAGGAAGCGAAATTAGGTAAACGAACCAATACGGTTCTTCAAACGTGTTTCTTTGCCATTTCAGGTATCCTTCCAAAAGATGAAGCGATCCAAAAAATAAAGGATGCCATTGTAAAATCATACTCTCATAAAGGAGAAAAGGTTGTGCAAATGAACTTTAATGCCGTTGACAAATCCCTAGAAAACCTTGAAAAGGTTGAGTATCCAAATCAAGTAACTAGCAACAAACAATTTGTTTCGGCTATGACAAATGCTCCTGACGGCTTTGTCACTGAAGTCTTGGAGACCATTCTTGCAGGTCGTGGTGATGAGCTTCCTGTTAGTGCTTTCCCAGTAGATGGAACTTTCCCAACTGGAACAACACAATACGAAAAAAGCGGTATCGCTCATTTTATTCCTATTTGGGATGACGAAAATATTTGTACACAATGTAATAAGTGTGTGGCCATATGTCCTCACGCTGCTATTCGTGCAAAAGTAGTTGCAAAAGAA
>CBDULU010000360.1:0-2504 GCA_965368155.1 uncultured Flavobacteriaceae bacterium | reverse complement strand
TAGAATTACAAATGCAGCCTTTTTTGATATGAACTAGAATGGTGTCTATAATATCAATGATAAGTTTGACATTTTTGTGAATGTCAATAACATACTAAGCAGTAATTATCAGGTCTATACCAATTTTAAAGTTCAAGGCTTACAAGTATTCGCCGGAGTCAAATATAAATTTGATTTTTAAAATTTAACTTAACTATACATTTTCTCATAGTAGTCCTGATAGGATCCTGAAGTAACATTCTCAAGCCACTGGTCATTGGCCAGATACCAGTCAAGCGTTTTTTCAAGGCCTTCTTCAAAAGTCACACTAGGCTTCCATCCCAGTTCTCTGTTCAGTTTTGTTGCATCGATGGCATAACGTCTGTCATGACCTGCACGATCCTTGACATAAGTGATCAATTGTTCTGAACTCCCCTGTGGACGCTTTAACTTTTCATCCATTAGCTTACAAAGTAGTTTAATCAGATTTAAATTGGTCCATTCATTAAAACCTCCAATATTATAGGTTTCTCCTATTTTTCCCTTGTGAAAAATCTCATCAATGGCGGTAGCATGGTCATCCACAAAAAGCCAATCACGCGTATAATTCCCATCTCCATAAACCGGTAGCGATTTCGATTGTTTTATATTATTGATAAACAATGGGATCAACTTTTCAGGAAACTGGTTAGCACCATAATTATTCGAGCAATTACTGATTATAAAAGGCATCCCATAAGTATTTCCATAAGCCCTTACCAAATGATCTGAGGCAGCTTTAGAAGAGGCATAGGGAGATTGGGGGTCATATGAGGTGGTTTCTGTAAACAAACCTGTTTTCCCCAGAGAGCCATAGACCTCATCAGTAGAAATATGATAGAATAATTTACCTTCAAAAGCTCCTTTGTGAACTTCCCTAAAGGCATTCAATAGATTAGCCGTACCCAAAACATTGGTCTCAATAAAATCATTTGGGTTGGTAATAGATCTGTCCACATGACTTTCCGCGGCTAAATGTATAACAGCATCAAACAGGTTTTCTTTAAAAAGGGTTCTTAAAAATTCAGCGTCTTTTATGTCACCTTTGATAAATTCATAGTTGGGCATAGACTCCAAATCCTTAACATTTTCCAAATTCCCTGCATAAGTAAGCGCATCGAGGTTGTAAATTTTATATTCAGGATATTTTGTGACAAAAACGCGTACTACATGTGAACCAATAAAACCAGCTCCTCCTGTGATTAAAATTTTTTTGTTTGAGTTTTCCATGTTACAAATTAGAATAAATAGACTCCTTTTTTTATTGCTGTTTCAATTGCCATTGCCATGCAGATGCTAAAGCTTCTTTCAAGCCAAGTTCAGCTTTCCAGCCCAACTCCTCATTGGCTAATTTTGTATTGGCATAAGCCGCTGTAATATCACCTTCTCTTCGGGCAACAATTTTATACTTTATCTCTATATCATTTGCTTTTTTAAAGGCATTGATAACATCCAGTACTGAACTTCCGGTCCCGGTACCCAAATTAAAATATTCCATTTTAGATTTGTTCTTCGCTGCCAGTAATCTTTCCATAGCAACAATATGCGCCTTGGCCAAATCAACAACATGAATATAATCTCTGATCGCCGTTCCATCGGGAGTCGGATAATCATCTCCAAAAACTGATAACTCTTCCCTGATTCCAGCTGCCGTCTGCGTTACATAGGGAATCAAATTTTGCGGAACACCTAAAGGCAATTCTCCTATCTCTACACTTTCATGTGCTCCAATTGGATTAAAGTACCTCAAAGCTATTGCGTTAAGATCTGCCACCTTTGTGACATCCTCAATAATTTCCTCGCCCATCTGTTTGGTATTTCCATAAGGAGACTCTGCTTTCTTAACAGGGGCATTTTCAGTGATAGGTAACTCATCTGCCTGTCCATAAACGGTACAAGAAGAACTGAAAATTAAATGAGGCACCTTGTTTTCGATCATGCTTTTTAGCAAGTAAACCAGGGTTGAAATATTATTCTCATAGTATTTTAAAGGTTGTTCAACACTTTCTCCAACAGCCTTTGATGCCGCGAAATGAATGACACCATCAATGGAATGTTGTGCAAAAAAAGAAGCGACCTCTTCCTTCTCTTTTAAATCCATTTGCACAAACTCAGGACGGATATTGGTGATGGCTGTAATTCCATCCAAAACCTCAATTCTGGTATTGGAAAGATCATCAATGATCACTACATCAAATCCTTTCTTTTGCAGCTCAACGACGGTGTGAGACCCAATAAAGCCCAAACCTCCGGTAACTAGAATTTTATTTTTTTTCATAACATTTTAGTTCTTCATAAAAATCATAGGTTGGCATTATTGCACAAATTCCATGATGGTCTTAATTATCAGATCTTGTTGTTCTTCCTCCAACTCTGTATGCATTGGCAATGAAATAACGGTCTCGACCAAATCATTGGTTACTTTAAACAAATCTTCTTTATAACGATCATCGAGATAAGCCTTTTGTTTATGCAAAGGAACCGGA
>CBDULU010000359.1:0-2517 GCA_965368155.1 uncultured Flavobacteriaceae bacterium | reverse complement strand
TGTCAAATGAGCATATCGAAACCATAGAGCGTGATGGATCGTTGATGATTGAAGTAAATGGGAAAATGGTAAGTCTCTTATTGGAGGAAGTGGAGATTGCAACTCAGGATATTGAAGGTTGGCTAGTTGCCAATCAAGGCAATTTAACGGTTGCTTTAGACGTTTCAATAACAGAGGAGTTAAAGAATGAGGGTATTGCCAGAGAATTGGTGAACCGAATTCAAAATTTAAGGAAAGAAAGTGGGTTGGAGGTCACAGACAAGATCATTCTTTATGTTAAAAAGGATGGATATATTGATGAAGCAGTGGCCCTCAATGCTGAATATATTAAAAATGAAACATTAACTAAAGAATTAATATTAAAAGAAGAAGTTGAAAATGGGATTGAAATTGTATTTGACCATATAAATACAGTAATGTTCCTAGAAAAAGTAAAATGATGAGCGAGAATAAAATTAGATACTCAGATCAGGACTTAGCAGAGTTTAAGTCGATCATAGAAGAAAAGATCAAGCAGGCAAAAGAAGATTTACTTTTGATTGAAAGTACTTTTAAAAATGACAGTAATAATGGTACGGATGATACTTCTCCAACCTTTAAGGCTTTTGAAGAAGGATCTGAAACCATGTCAAAAGAAGCAAATGTTCAGTTGGCTATTCGTCAGGAAAAATTCATCAGAGATTTGACCAATGCATTGCTAAGAATTGAAAACAAAACTTATGGAGTTTGTCGTGTTACCGGTAACCTTATTCAAAAAGAGCGCCTAAAATTAGTTCCTCACGCTACTTTAAGTATAGCAGCAAAGAACCAGCAATATTAGGAAAACTGGCAGATACAGCCGCTTAAGAAGGTCATGCTCATGGGTCTTTTTTCTATGTGCGGTATATACTTATGGACAGGAAGTTGTCGAACAAAGGATAGAGTCCAAAGCTAAAAATATCATTATTGAGTTTGATCTTATAGATCATATTCAATTGTTTAACGCTGTTGATGAATCCACTATTACAGTTCGTGCTGAAGGATCTGTTCAATCACCAAGTTTTCAGCTAGAAGAGACTGACGGGCATGTTTTAATTAGGGATAATGAGTTGCTTGTTTCAGAGGAATCGCTTGGGGATGACAAGGTATGCATGATAGAACCCAACTATACTTCTTATCAAATTTATGTTCCTAAGAACAGAACGCTATATATTTCTTTTATGGAAGGAAATTTTTATACTGATAAGTTTGAAGGTGATTTGAACTTAAAAGTTGAAGATGGTATTATAAAGTTGAAGGACATGAATTTTCCAGTAAAGTTAAGTTTAAATGCAGGAAGTGTATTTTTGCATGAAATAAGAAATACTAAAATTGATGCAGAAACCAACTTGGGTATTTTGGTGAATGATATCTCTGAAGAAGATTCAGCAATGCCGAATAAAAAATTACTTCAGACCATTGGAAATCCAAATAATTCGATAGTAATAAGGACAATTCTAGCTAATATTTATTTGTATGGCTCCAAAGACTAATTTTTAGTATTATTGTAGCGCCTTTAAAAGCAATCATTTAGTTTGAACAAAGACAAGAAATTCGTGAAAAGATCAGTTTTTATTATCATCATCATACTTTTAATTGATCAGGTTTCCAAAATCTATATCAAAACACATTTTGTACTGAGTGAGGAGATCAAAGTTTTGGGTCTTGATTGGTTCAGAATTCATTTTTTGGAAAACAATGGCATGGCATGGGGCAAGGAATTTGGTGGTAAATCCGGTAAACTCTTTTTGACTTTGTTCAGATTAGTAGCCATTGCCGGAATAGGCTATTGGTTGTACGATGCCATAAAAAACAATGCACATCGGATTTTGATTACCGCAATTGCCCTCATTTTCGCAGGGGCTTTAGGGAACATCATTGATTCTGTTTTTTATGGAATTTTCTTTAGTGACAGTTATCGTCAGGTAGCTACTTTTCTTCCGCCGGAAGGAGGGTATAATTCCCTTTTCTACGGTAAGGTAGTAGACATGTTATACTTTCCAATGGTAGATACGATGTTGCCTGATTGGGTACCAAGTATCAGTTTTGATTTTCCAACGTGGTTACCCTTAATTGGTGGGGATCATTTTTCTCTTTTTGAGAACCGAAACCTAACTTTTTTTGACCCGGTTTTTAATGTGGCAGACACAGCTATCAGTACCGGGGTAGGTCTGTTGATCGTTTTCAATAAAACAATTTTTCCAAAGAAAAAGACTGCTGCTTCTGAGATTATTGCAGAAGAACACAACTTAAATTAGGATAATTTCATTCTCTCTTTTAATTCGTCGATCAATTGTAACAGATTGTCTATTTCGACATGATCCATGATCACGACTTTATACCATTTGTTGTTTTCGTTGTGCTGTTCGGGAACCAAATCAAATTTTTCGGCTATATCTTTTGGGATATGAGAGGAATACAAGGTGACGATATTCATATGGTCATTCCTGAAATAAGGAATGTTCAACTGGTCAAGTTGTTTGCAAAACCAACTGGTTC
>CBDULU010000358.1:0-2537 GCA_965368155.1 uncultured Flavobacteriaceae bacterium | reverse complement strand
ATGATGAGAGAATATATTTTAAGGTATCGTCATCCGGAAAAAAGGAAAGACGCACATCCTATCCTCTTAAAGATCATGCCCGAAACCTATGGCGTAATGGTATATCAGGAAGACGTGATCAAAGTAGCACACTATTTTGGCGGGCTTACCCTGGGAGAGGCTGATATGCTCCGAAGAGGTATGTCTGGTAAATTCAGGTCCAGGTAAGAATTTTTAAAAGTCAAAAATCAGTTTTTTGAAAACTGTAAACAAAAGGGGCATTCTTATGAGTTGACAGCTGAGATCTGGAGGCAGATAGAAAGTTTTGCCGGCTATGCCTTTGCCAAAGGGCACTCTGCCTCTTATGCGGTGGAAAGCTATCAGAGTCTGTTTTTAAAAGCCTATTATCCTCTTGAATATATGGTGGCCACCATTAATAATTTCGGAGGCTTTTACAGAGTAGATCTTTACCTGCACGAAGCTAAGATGCACGGTGCGATAATCCATGCTCCGGATATCAATAAAAGCAATTACGAAACCCGTATTGAAGGTAATCATATCTACCTGGGCTTTATCCTACTCCACTCTTTTGAAGTAGTCAATGCTAAAAAGATCGTAATGGAAAGGTCCAGAAATGGTTTTTATACTGACCTGGACGATTTTATTGATCGGGTACCCATTTCTATTGAACAGATGGCTATCCTTATCAAGATCAATGCTTTTAAATTCACCAGTAGAAACAAACGTGAATTATTGTGGGAAGCTTATATGAAGATCAATAAAGTAAATCTGGAAGAACAGGTAGTTACCCTGTTTAAAACCGAAAAGATCAGCTATCAAACACCGCGTTTATCCAGTTCCAAATACGAAGATGCATTTGATGAAATAGAATATCTTGGATTTCCTTTATGTGATCCTTTTGACTTGATCACCACCAAAATAGGCCCTTCGCTTCAGGCCAAAGATCTTCCTGCCTTTATTCATAAAACCGTTATGTGCTATGGCTATTATGTAACTGCTAAAAATACGGCTACCCATAAAGGGGACCGCATGTATTTTGGAACCTTTTTGGACAGAAACGGCGATTATATTGATACGGTACATTTCCCTCCTGTAGCTAGAAAATACCCTTTCAGAGGAAGAGGTGTTTATCAATTGATCGGAAAAGTCATGGAAGAATTTGACTGTATCAGTATTGAGGTCAATAGTATGAAAAAACTGGATATGATGCAGGATCCGCGTTATGCCGAAGAACAAATCAAACAAGTGAGTACATGATCTATCTAAATGAAAGAAACATCCTTCACATGGACCTAGATACTTTCTTTGTTTCTTGTGAACGTCTAATTGACAGTAAATTAAATAATAAGCCCGTTTTGATAGGCGGCACTTCCGATCGAGGGGTGGTGGCATCCTGCAGTTATGAGGCCCGCAGGTTTGGTATTCATTCTGCCATGCCCATGCGTATGGCCAAGCAGCTTTGTCCGGAAGCCATTATATTAAGAGGTAATTCAGGAATTTACTCCAAATACTCCACCATGGTTACTGATATCATCAAGGAAAATGTACCACTTTATGAGAAATCATCCATTGATGAATTTTATATTGACCTTTCGGGGATGGATAAGTTTTTTGGTTCCTATAAACTCGCTTCCGAATTAAGAAATAAGGTCATCAAAGAAACCGGATTACCCATTTCTTTTGGTTTGTCCATTAATAAAACGGTTGCAAAGATCGCAACGGGCGAAGCCAAGCCCAATAATCAAATCAAGATCCATAAAGGGGATGAGAAACCTTTTCTGGCTCCTTTATCTGTGAGAAAAATTCCTATGGTGGGTGAAGTAACCTATAAATCACTCTGTGATCTGGGAATCAAAAGAATCAGGACCGTACAGGAAATGCCCTATGAAATGATGTCAAAAGTTTTGGGAAAAAATGGAGGATCCATCTGGAAAAAAGCCAATGGTATAGACAATGCGCCTGTGGTACAATATCAGGAAAGAAAATCTATCTCTACAGAAAGGACCTTTGATCGAGATACTACAGATATTTCAAAACTAAAAACCATCCTGACAGCGATGACTCAGGAACTCACCTATCAACTGAGAAATGGGAATAAATTAACGGCCTGTGTTTCTGTCAAGATCAGGTATTCTGATTTTCAAACCTATACCATGCAAAAAAGAATTCCCTACAGTGCTTCTGACCATATTATCTTTCCGATCATTATGGAATTATTTAAGCGATTATATCAGCGTCGCCTATTGGTACGACTTGTTGGTGTGAATTTTAGTCATCTGGTTGAAGGCGGCCAGCAGATCAATTTATTTGAAGACTGTGACAAAGTGATCAGCCTGTACCAGGCTATGGATCGTATCAGAAAACGTTATGGAAGCAGAGCCGTGATCAATGCATCGGGAATGGGAGCAAAAAGCATTGGCAGAAGTAATCCGTTTAATGGCGAGGCTCCTCCGTTGTTGGCCAATAGAAGACAGTAGGCAATGATGTAATGAGACAATGATACAATGATACAATGATACAATAATGTAATATTACTA
>CBDULU010000357.1:0-2541 GCA_965368155.1 uncultured Flavobacteriaceae bacterium | reverse complement strand
GATCTAAGTCATGTTGAACGACAACATAAAGTCAATTTGACTTGGCTTATTGACGCTTATCATAAAACACCAAAAGACAAAAGCTTTTTTGGAGAGACTTTTACTGTACATGCCGGAAATGAAAAGTTGCGAAATCAAATGGAATCCGGAATGACCGCAGAGGAGATCAGAAATAGCTGGAAAACAGATCTTGAAAAATTTAAAAAGATCAGAGAGAAATACTTACTGTATCAGTAGTTTAAAAAAATAAACAACCCCTTCTTCATTATCTTATAATGGAAGTTTCGCCTTTAAAGTCTCTACCATGTTAAATACAGCAGGGCAGATCTCGGTATTTTTTAAGGTAAGATCTGTTAGTTGGATAAATTTCTTCCTGTTTGTATGTGGGTATTCACTGCAGGCTTTGGGCCTTACCTCATAGATAAAACAGGTATTATCGTGATCTAAAAAAGTGCAGGGCGCGCTTTTTAATACCATAAAATCCTCATCGTCTCTTTGCAAGTACTGTTCGATAAACCGGCCTTCCTTCATCTTTAAATGTTTGGAAATTCGGCTGATATCTTTTTCAGTAAAAATTGGGCTGGTTGTTTTGCAACAATTGGCGCAAGTCAAACAATCTGTATGATTAAACTCTTCTTCATGAATCTCCTTCATGACAAGATCGAGCCTCTTTCGTTGCCTGCTCTTGAGTTTGGTGAAATATTTTTTATTCTCCACCCATTTTTCCTTCGCCTTTGCAGGTAATTCTTCGATAATTTTATCCATTTCAATTGCTGCTTAAATCAAATGTACTATAAATATCCATTATCAAGTTAAAATAATTATTTTTGCGGCTCTAAACATTATAAATATCGTGGTTCAACATATACTAGATCCTATAGTCAAGGAAGGAATACAATCCATATATAAAATAGATCTTGAAAAAGTCGAATTTCAAGAGACAAGAAAGGACTTTGAGGGAGACATTACCATTGTCGTATTCCCGCTTTTAAAACAGATCAAGGGCAATCCTGTTGAGATTGCAAATCAAATTGGAAACTATGTAGCAGCGCATGCTGATATAGTGACTGGCTTTAACGTTGTCAAGGGCTTTCTTAATTTAGTGATTGCTGACAGCTACTATATTGATGACTTCAATCAGATTACAGACTTTGAAGAATTTGGTACTGTCAGCAAGAAATCTGGTGCCATTATGGTTGAATATTCTTCTCCCAATACGAACAAACCACTTCATCTGGGTCATATTAGAAACAATCTGCTTGGTTATTCTGTAGCTGAAATCCTTTCTGCTGCAGGTAAAAAAGTGTATAAAACCCAGATCATAAATGACCGTGGAATACATATTTGTAAAAGCATGGTGGCCTGGCTGAAATATGGTGAGGGGAAGACTCCTGAAAGTACTGGACTTAAAGGAGATAAGCTGGTAGGAAATTATTATGTCAAATTTGACCAGGAATACAAAAAAGAAATTGAGATCCTAATAGCTGAGGGGAAAACAGAAGATGAAGCCAAAAAACAGGCTCCCATTCTTCTTGAGGCCCAGGAAATGCTGCGCAAATGGGAAGCAGGTGATCAGGATACTGTGAACCTTTGGAAAAAAATGAATCAGTGGGTGTATAAAGGATTTGATGAAAGTTACAAAGAACTTGGCGTCAATTTCGACAAAAACTATTTTGAAAGTAACACCTATCTATTAGGCAAGGAATTTGTCGCTGAAGGTCTGGATAAAGGCATTTTTTATAAAAAGGAAGATGGTTCTGTTTGGATCGACCTAACGGAGGAAGGGTTGGATGAAAAGATTGTGCTGCGAGCGGATGGAACTGCCGTATATATGACTCAGGACATTGGTACCGCCATTCAAAGAATAAAGGATTTTCCAGACATCGACGGTCTTGTTTATACAGTGGGCAACGAACAGGATTATCACTTTAAGGTGTTATTTCTCATTTTGAAGAAAATGGGCTTCGAATGGGCTAAAAATCTTCATCATTTGTCTTATGGTATGGTAGATCTTCCTGAAGGAAAAATGAAATCAAGAGAAGGTACCGTTGTAGATGCTGATGATCTTATGGCCGAAATGACCAGAACTGCCGGTGAAATTTCTGAGGAATTGGGAAAACTAGATGGATATACAGAACTTGAAAAACAAGGTTTGTTTAAAACCATTGGATTAGGGGCCTTAAAATATTTTATTTTAAAAGTTGATCCTAAAAAGCGTATCCTGTTCGATCCAAAAGAATCGATTGATTTTAATGGGAACACAGGACCATTTATACAATATACCTATGCCAGAATCCAATCCATTCTTAGGAAAGCCAATTTTAATCATAAAGAGCTATTAAGTGTTGATAGTTTGCATTTAAAAGAAAAAGAATTACTTAAATTACTTCAGACCTATCCTGTGATAATTCAAAATGCAGCTGAAAATTTAAGCCCTGCACTTATCGCTAATTTCACTTATGAACTTGTCAAGAGTTATAATTCTTTTTACCAAAGCGTTCCAATTTTTGGTGCTGCTCATGAAGCTGACAAAGTTCTTAG
>CBDULU010000356.1:0-2544 GCA_965368155.1 uncultured Flavobacteriaceae bacterium | reverse complement strand
AATTTGATAATGATTATGATCTGATCGGGATCCATTCTATTCTCGCTGACTATAGAATGGCTTATTTCTTGAACGACCATTTAAATATCCAACTGAGACGTTTTAAAGACGATCTTGATTTTCAATTCAAGAATTGTAGTTTTCCTTTGTATAAGTTTGAGGACAAAACGGCATTTACATCATGGTCTTTAATCGCGAATAAGCATGTTTTCACTGAAAACGTCACCGAGGGAGGTAGCAATTTGTTTCTTGAAGAAACCAAAATTTCTTACCTAATTCCCGAAAAGAAAAGAGTGGACTATTTTATAAAGATCACTGGTTTAAAAGATGATGTTGAATTAAATACGACACTTTTGAACATCAATAAGATAAATAATATTATGGCATCATATGCTATAGACCCTATGGACTTAAAATCAAGGGATAATTTAATTTTTTAAGAATGAAAAAAAGAAAAAAAACGAAAATTGTTGCCACCCTGGGCCCAGCCGTAGCTACAAAAGCTAAGATTAAAGAATTGATGGATGCCGGTGTCAATGTATTCAGAGTCAATTTTTCGCATGCGGATTATGAAGATGTAAAGGAAAAAATCAGATATATCCGTGAATTGAATAAAGAAAACAATTATAATGTTGCCGTTCTGGCCGATCTTCAAGGACCTAAACTTCGGGTAGGAGTCATGGAAGAAGGAGTTGTTTTAAATAAAGGGGACAAATTTCAATTTACAACAGTCAAATGCACGGGTACGAAAGAGAAGGCCTATATGACCTATCAGAACTTCCCAAAGGATGTTCAAAAAGGTGAAAGCATTCTTATTGATGATGGTAAATTACTTTTCGAAGTCATCGACACATACAGAGACACCAAAGTCAACGTTAAAGTGTTGAGAGGCGGGCCTCTGAAATCAAAAAAAGGAGTCAACCTTCCAAATACTAAAATTTCCTTACCTGCTTTAACTAAAAAAGACATCAAAGATGCCATATTTGCCATTGAGCAGGAAGTTGATTGGATGGCCTTATCTTTTGTTAGAACTCCTGAGGATCTCGTAAAATTAAGTGATCTTATCAAAGAGAAGTCAAGCTATAAAATTCCAATAATCGCTAAGATCGAAAAGCCTGAGGCAGTAGAAAATATCAATCATTTGACCTCATATTGTGATGGTATAATGGTCGCCAGAGGAGATTTGGGTGTTGAAGTTCCAATGCAAAAAGTTCCTATCATACAAAAAATGCTGGTGAGAAAAGCGAAAGAAGCCCGTATTCCGGTAATCATTGCTACTCAAATGATGGAATCTATGATCACCAGTCAGATTCCAACAAGAGCAGAAGTAAATGACGTGGCCAACTCTATTATGGATGGGGCTGATGCCGTTATGTTGTCTGGAGAAACTTCAGTGGGAGAATTTCCTGTAGAGGTCATCAAAGCGATGAGAAGTATCATCGTTAGTGTGGAGGATTCAGAATTGATTGAAGGTTATGTCCAAGGTGTGAATTGTATTAATGAGCGCTATATCTCCAAAGCTGTTTGTAGTAATGCTGCAAAATTAGCAGATGAGATCGAAGCTGCAGCTATAACTACTTTAACTAATAGTGGTTATACAGCTTTTCAAATTTCGGCTAGAAGACCTAAGTCAAATATTCTTGCCTTTTCGGATAATCCACGAATACTAGCGCAATTGAATCTGTTATGGGGTGTAAAAGCTCAGTTTTATGACAGAATGGTGAGTACTGATGAAACTGTAGAAGATCTCAACAGGATGACACTGGAACGAAATTATGCCAAAAAAGGTGATTTTGTGATCAACCTGACCTCAATGCCTGTGCATGACAAAGGAATGGTAAATACCTTAAGAGTATCTCAGTTATAATAGGTCAATGTGCTGATTCATCAATCAATCGAATTCCGTCTTGAACGAGATTTTTTACCGAATCATTGCGATAGAATTCCTCAAGATATGATTTGACCTCGGTTCTGAAATCTGTCATTTGATCAGGTCTGATCAATTCATATATTTCAAGAGCCAACAACCAATCATTCGGGTAGTTTTTTTTAAGCTGCCCGAATATTTTTTGCAATGTCTTGTCGTCAATATGCTTTGATTTCCGCATCAGCCGTACCTGATGATATAGTTCAAACAGGTCCTTTTCCTTTAATGAATAACTTATTTTATGGGTTTTTTCCTTGGGGATTTCGAACTGTTGGCCAAATGAATTAGGATCAGCAATCCCTGAAAACGCTGAAATTATATTTTCTCCTACTACCATATCATAAACGCCCCATTCGGGATTGAATAAAACCTCCTCTTTATAAGTAACAGTACAGTTTCTAAAAGAGATCAAAATGATCTTTCCTTGAAGGTTTCGTTTACCGGTAATGATCTCACCTTCAACCAATACACCTCCTTCAAACAATAAACGGGTCTTCCTGCCTTCGTAAATACCATAAGCTTCCAGATCAGTAGGTGACATATTTTCAATAGCCAGATTGATCCCTTTTAATTTCCCAACAGGAGATCCAAACCCTTCAGCATGGTGGTTTTTATCA
>CBDULU010000355.1:0-2551 GCA_965368155.1 uncultured Flavobacteriaceae bacterium | reverse complement strand
GTCATGATGTTTACATCGATGCTTCCCATTGTCAGATGCTGGTCTGCCCAGTTTCGGATCTCGCTCCATGAGGTATGTTGAGAAGTCAGTTCTGCAAATTTTTCTTTTAAAGCCGAAGTGTCCGGTAACATGTTGAGGTAGGTTTTGATTTCCTGACCGGTTTCCATGGTGGAATCTTTGATCTGCTTGAATTTTTTTTCGGCCAGTTCTTGCAATAAGTTTAAGTATGAAGTGATCCGTTTTGCTCTGAAATCTTCTATTTTGTTCGTGATGGCCTGATAGGGCAGTTCAAATTTTTCACAATAGGTTTTCCTTAGGTTTTCAATAAGAACGTCATCTACAATCGATACTACAGAGTCCATTCCATAAGGTGAAACTTTTAAAGGAGTGTCCAGGGTAAATCCTGTGCCCATCACTGGGATATGAAAAGTGTGCTTTGTATACATTTTTGATTTTTTAGTATTTGCTATTAGATATCGTTATTGAACCGCTATGCTATTATAACACATCAGTTCCTCAGCAATCTACAAAAGTAAAAATCGATTGCTCACTTTAGTTGATATAAGTCATGTTTACCATATTAATATCAACATATCGGAAATAGACAAAAAAAAACCTATCTGGAGGGATAGGTTTTGACACGTTAAAAAAATTAAAGCTAAATATTAAATGGTCTTCACATTTACTGCGTTTAATCCTTTTTTACCTTCTTTTAGATCGAATTCAACAGCATCTCCTTCTTTCACTTTGTCAATTAAACCAGAAATGTGAACGAAATGCTCGCTGTCTGAGCCCTCTTCAGTAATGAATCCATAACCTTTAGACTCATTGAAGAATTTTACTGTTCCTTGTAACATTGTAATAAATTATAGTTAAAACTCAAAGATAATATTATTTTGTAAATTTTCTAAATACATTTTTAGTTAAATGATTTAGAAGCTACTAAGAAACCAAAGGCTGAATAAAACAAGAAAAATAATTCCCAAATAACTGAGAAAACTTAAATATTTTGAAGGCCTTGCATTGATAGGCATATGCTTACCTTTTACCAATACGAAATTGGCAATGGCATAAAAGGGACCCGTTAAAAAAGAAAGTATCGTAGCGATCTTTACAAAAGTGATCATACTCGTTTTAAAATAACTCAGAATGATCATCGTACCGAGACTAAGAAGAAAGATCCAAATAAGGTAAAAGTGCTTGTTCTTTTTACCCAGGAGTAAATCGCTGGTTTTTGCCATTGCTCTTGGAGAAGCATCTAAGGTCGTTAACGTTGTGCTAAACATAGTTGTAAAAGCTGCTATGCCGATAAAAACAGCTGCTCCCTTTCCAAGATTGTCTGTATATAAGCCAATGAGCTGCTGTGCAAAAGCGCTGGCACCGGAGCTTATTTCTTCAGGAGAGTGATACATCACAAGAGCTCCAAGTGTCATAAAACAAATTCCCAGAAAAACAGTAGTGATATAACCAACATTAAAATCGGTCATGGCTTTTTTCATGCTGAATCCATTTTTGGATGTTTTTGTTTTTTCCAGGGTCCAAAGAGAGTGCCAGGTTGAAACGTCCAATGGAGCAGGCATCCAACCCAGAAATGCGATAAGAAATGCAATCTCGGCTGTTCCTTTAGGAATTTGGGGCAGTAGTGAATAAGAGTGTTCTGCTTTGAAAAGAGCTATGAGTACTGCAATGACGGTACTAAGGGCCAAGACAGAAATAATTACTTTCATTCCTTGGTCAAGAATTTTGTATTTACCTAAAAGTAAAATCAAAAGGCAAATTACCGTGATCACCAGACTCCAAATACTCAGATTTGGTGTAAGTCCAAAAAGATTATGCGCCAATCCTGCGGTTACAATGGTAACAGCAGCTTGGATGGTAAACATCGTTAAAAAAGTAAGCACAAAATACAGGATCAGTACCCAGTTCCCAAGTTTTTTATAGCCATCGATAAGGCTTTCACCAGTCGCAGTTGCATATCTCGGCCCATATTGGAAGAAGGGGTATTTGAAAATGTTTACTAAAAGAAGGGCCCAAAGCAGTCCAAAGCCAAAATCAGCTCCGGCTCTAGTTGACTGCACCAAATGAGAAACGCCTATGGCGGCACCAGCAAAAAGTAAACCGGGACCAAGGTTTTTGAAAGCTATAAATACTTTTTGCCTCATACATCAAGAAATTTATTTACTCGTAATAATTTCTGCAAGTAATTTTTTAGCTCTCAATAGTTTAACCTTAATATTGTTCATGGGCTCATTTAGTTGAGCAGCCATTTCCTTATAGCTTAATTCCTGAAAATATCTCAGATTGATAACTTCTTGGTAGTGAGGCTTCAATTGAAGAATATAGGCTTTTAATTGTGCAAGATTTTGTTCCTGAATAAGTTTGTCTGAAGGTGTTGGTTCTTCGTCAACGATCCTATGGAGTTCAGCATGGTTCTTATTGATCGAAATGGTCTCTGTTTTCTTTTTTCTTAAATGATCAATATACAGATTACCAGCAATCGTGAAAAGCCAGGTGTTAAATTGAAAACTCTCATCAAAGCTGTCAATTTTAT
>CBDULU010000354.1:0-2563 GCA_965368155.1 uncultured Flavobacteriaceae bacterium | reverse complement strand
GAAGAAGATGGCGCATGGAAATCACCCTATGATTATGTTCCGAATCCAAAAGCACTTTCTAGAGGCTCAGGAAATACACCGTCTTTAATGGGTTATGGCCCAGATGAAGATCACTTGGTTTTTGTGGCAGATGCTGGTGAAGATATTAGTGCTGTAGCGTTTTGGAGAGATGAAATCCCTGAAGATTTCAAACAAAAAGAAGGCACAAAGTCTAGACGAATTGCAGACCAGATCAAACTAACTATTGATGTACCTGCAACTATTGAATGGTCGCCTCATATTTATGGAAATGGGGTAATGATGATGGCCTCTGCTTGGCCAGACCCTGTCTATGATGAAAATGGTAAATTGGCCATATTTGAAACGGTTTTAACAGCAGGTGTCACTAGACAACCTCCTACTGGCGTAGAAAAATGGAGTTGGGATAAAGAAACCTACAGTTTAAAAAGCGATTGGACCCTACAACGTGGCTTGCAATGGGCACTCTACCCGGTTTCGGCTTCGGCCAATACGGTAACTCTTACCATAGCTGAAGAAGGAAATTATTCATTACAAACTGTTGATTGGAATACAGGTAAAGAAATCTCTACCACCAACTTAGGCAGGAATCCCATCTTTAATACGGCTGGTGGCCTTTTTATACCCATAGATGAGAAAAGAATATATATTACCGGGGTTATGGGTCCCGTAATGATTTCAAAAAAATAATGATAAAATGAAACACAAACTCTTATTCTTGGCTTTGATATTTAGTTTAACACTATCAACTGCTCAAGTCAAAACGGCAACAGAAGAGAATGGACTTTGGTTAGAAGATCCAATTACCAAATGTACTATCTGGAATTCTGATTCAAAAGGAAATGAAGTTATTAGTTGGTCTGGATCTTGTGACGATAATAAACGAGCAAGTGGCTCTGGCGTACTTGTTTGGTTGGAAAACGGGAAAATAGTGGGTCGCTTTAAAGGAACCATGTCGAATGGGAAAGCTCAGGGATACGGAAGGCTCTATTTTCAAGTAGATGATGGGTTTGCTCATTATGTAGGAGACTTTAGAGACAGTGAAATGCATGGACAAGGTATACTTGAGTTTCCAGATAAGAGCCTGGTAGAAGGTGATTTCAGCCATGATAAAATGAATGGATTTATCAAGGTCACCCTAACTGAAGGAGGAAGTTATGAGGGAGAGGTGAGCAATAATATCCCTCATGGACAAGGACTTCAGATCACACCGGAAGGTGAAGAATACTATGGCGAGTTTATTGAAGGGAAGCGAGCAGGACAAGGGACATTATTACTCCCTAACGGCGATATCTATGAAGGGCAATTCAAAAATGATCTGGCCAATGGCATTGGAACGCTTAGTACAGCTGAAGAGGGTTCTTTTAAAGGACAGTTTAAAAATGGATTACCCAATGGCGAAGGTGTCTTCACTGATCTAAACGGAGATGTGGCGAAGGGTAACTTTATTGATGGCGAGCCTGATGGTAAAATTATCTTTACACTGAAAAACGGGAAAACAAAAGAAGAAATGTGGAAAAACGGAAAAAAATTATAAGGATGAAAAAGACACTAAGAAAAACGGTATTTGTTATTGTCCTCATTGTTTTTGGAGGAATCTTTCAGCCATCTGTGCAGGCACAAGTTCTCGGTAGAGGATTTGGTGGTGCACTAGGCGGTGCGGCATTAGGATCACTTGTTGGCGGACGAGATGGGGCTCAAGCTGGAGCTATCATCGGTGGCGCCATAGGTCTGTCAAGAGGAGTTAAGGAGAAAAAACAACGTGAGGCGCAACAACAGGCATATGCCCGTCAACAAGCGGAACGAAATAGGATTGAGCAAGAACAGCAACGTGCAGAGATGGAGCGACTTAAGCATATTGAGTCTCAAGAGGAAGAATTTGAAACGGCAATGGTTATGGAGATACAAAAATCTCTGATGCGAATGGATATTGATCCTGGCGAAATAAACGGTAAGATGCAGCCCGCAACCGAAAATGCGATTCGGCTTTATGAGCAAAAACACAACTTACTCGAAACAGGGAGACCATCACAGGAATTACTAAAGCATATGCTTCGCAATGGGGGTTGATCAAGACAGGCCTCAACAGAAAAGCTCACTTTATTGAGTTTAACAAATTAATTCTCTTTTCAGGGTTGGCGACACTCGATAAAATATGCTAAGCATATATGAACTAGTAATTTAAATAGAAAACTTGGAGTAAGATCAATCCGAAAAAAATATAATGTTATAATTTGTGACACCTTTCTTGATAAAAATCAATGCCAGGGATGATGAAGATCATTTCCATTGTCTCTCTTAATCTTTATTTTTGATTTGATAAATGCAATGGTGCATTAAATGCCAAATTTAAATCGCCCATTTATGATAGTTAAATGTAAATTTTTGATCAACCTTCCAAGTTATTCTTTGTTATTTATTTTACTATGTGTTGGCTTGCTGATAAGCAGCTGCAATAAGCAAGCACGCGGATTTGCATTGCCTGAAGGCGACATTGAAAAAGGAAAAGTGACTTATAAGAGACTGGCATGCAATGAATGTCATC
>CBDULU010000353.1:0-2604 GCA_965368155.1 uncultured Flavobacteriaceae bacterium | reverse complement strand
TCTTCTATTTTAACAGGATACAGGTCAGTTACATCAGAAACAATCTTACCATTGGCAATTTGAGCGATCCAAATGGCAGCTCGCTTCAAGGCATATACTACAGCATTAGGATTAATACCTCTTTCAAACCTAAAGGAGGCATCCGTGTTCAAGGCATGCCTTTTGGCCGTCTTTCTAATAGAAACCGGATTGAAATAAGCCGCTTCCAAAAAGATCGTTTTGGTCTGTTCAGACACACCTGAGGTCAAACCACCAAATACACCTCCAATACACATCGGATTACTTTCTCCGTCACAGATCATGATATCATCTTCATGTAATGATCGTTCGACCCCGTCGAGACCTAGAAATTTCGTGCCGGATGGCAGATTCTTAACGATCACCTTGTCTCCTTTGATCTTATCTGCATCAAATGCATGCAATGGCTGACCAAGGCCGTGAAGAATATAATTAGTAATATCAACAACATTGTTGATTGGGCTAAGACCTATGGCCTCCAATTTATGCTGTAACCATTCAGGGGATTCTTCTATTTTAAGGTCTGTAATGGTAATTCCTGCATATCTGGGCACTTGTTTTTGATCAGCTACCTCAACTTTAATATTAAAAGTACGTTCATCTACATGAAAATCACTTACCGATGGTGTATTCATTTTGGTTTGCATCTCCTCCATCTGAAGTAAACCAGCATAAAGATCCCGGGCCACTCCCAAATGGCTCATTGCATCAGCCCTGTTCGGTGTTAAACCAATTTCAAATACCTGATCAGAATAGAGATCAAAAAGTTCAGCGGCTGCTGTACCATTTTTTGAATCCACAGGTAAAACCATAATACCATCATGCCCCTTACCTAGCCCTAATTCATCTTCGGCACATATCATTCCATGGCTAAATTCTCCCCTTATCTTCCCTTTCTTGATCTTAAAATCTTCTCCATTTTCAGTGTATAGGGTAGTACCAATCGTTGCAACAGGAACTTTTTGTCCTTCTGCCACATTAGGTGCTCCGCATACAATCTGCACAGGTAATCCGTCTCCCAAGTCAACTTGTGTAATTTTTAAACGATCTGCATTCGGATGTTGCACGCAGCTCAAGACTTCCCCAACAACAACGCCATCAAGATTGCCTTTAACAGATTCAAAAGTTTCTATACCTTCTACTTCCAGTCCTAAATCAGTCAAGATCTCACCCACTTTTTCAGCCTCAAGATCAATTTTTAAAAATTCTTTTAACCAATTATATGATATCTTCATCCTTATAATTTTTAATCTTCAATATTAAGAATATTACCGCATTTACCTGAGCCTTAAGCTCATGTTTCTTCTTAATTTTTACAGCTGCAAAGATATACAATTGCATATCGTTTAGGACATCTATACAGCAAGAAATTTTTGCTTTTTAGAATGATTTTAAATATCAATTAAATTTCCCTATTTTGCATTATTAATAATTTTGCACCATGTCAACAGAAATAACAAGAATTTTTGATTTCGCATATTATCAACTTGATAAATATAATCTCCCACGAGCCTTGGTGTCTAAAACCAGTGGGCAATGGGTGGCGACATCTTCTAAGGAATTCATAGCAAAAGCAAACATTGTCAGTAGAGGGCTTCTGGCACTTGGAGTTAAGCCAGGTGATAAAATTGCCCTAATCTCCACCTCAAACAGGACCGAATGGAATATTATGGACCTCGCCTTACTTCAGATTGGCGCCATCAATGTCCCTATTTACCCTACCATAAGCGAAGGAGATTATCAATATATATTTAATCACGCTGAAGTTAAATATTGCTTCCTGTCTGACGAGGTTCTTTTTGAAAAAGCAAATGCGATACAAAAAGAAGTTAAAAGTTTAAAACGCATTTACTCTTTTGAAAAAATAAAAGATTGTGCCTATTGGGAGGAAATTTTTACACTTGGCTCAGATGAGTCCTTGCAGGAAAAAGTAGATGCATTAAAAAACAAAGTTAAACCAGAAGATCTGGCCACCATTATATATACTTCAGGGACCACCGGAGTGCCAAAAGGAGTGATGCTTTCTCATAACAATATCGTTACTAACGTCATGGATACTGTTAGCGGATTGCCTTTTATTAAGGACATTAACAATGTGCTTAGTTTTTTACCAGTGTGCCATATATTCGAGCGAATGTTACACTATTTGTATATCTATTCGGGTATTACTATTCATTTTGCCGAATCAATTGAAAAAATACCGGAGAACATTAAAGATGTACAGCCCGAATTTATGACGGTTGTTCCAAGATTACTTGAAAAAATATATGACAGTATTATCGCTAAAGGAGCAGCTTTAACAGGTGTTAAAAAAATGCTGTTTTTTTTGGGCTGTCAATGTTGGTTTGGCCTACGAGCCCTACGGTAGAAATGGCTGGTTATATGAAAAAAAATTGGCGCTGGCCAATAAATTGATCTTCAGTAAATGGAGAGAAGCACTTGGGGGAAGTTTGAAAAATATGGTTTCAGGCTCAGCAGCTTTACAACCCAGGCTCACTAAAATATTTACAGCCGCAGGAATGCAAATTCTTGAAGGATATGGCCTTACAGAAACTTCACCGGTGATCTCAGTGAATAGTTTTGAGG
>CBDULU010000352.1:0-2611 GCA_965368155.1 uncultured Flavobacteriaceae bacterium | reverse complement strand
TTTGAATGCGTTCTTCATTCCAATTATTTATTTGCAGGGCTATTAAGATTCCAATGACAACCAAAACGATTTCTCCAATTCCATATAGTAAGTATTTGGTAAACCTATTTTCGGCTAGTAGTTTCTGTCTGATTTTTCTGAAAAAATTAATCATAGATTTTACATTTTATTTACAAATATTTAAAACTGCCTCCGTAAAATTATAGCAATCTTAGGCATTTTTGGACATATCCATTTGTCTGGAAACAAAATATTTCCCCATGCAAATCAAAGCATAGTGATTTCGATCATTGTTTGTTCGCAAAAAGATTTGTAAATAGATGGTTAGAGAAAATGTGGAAGGTACTAGAGAAACATGAATAATCAAAAGTAAATGCCATTATGGTTAAAAGACGACTTGCAGCTATCATGTTTACAGATATTGAAGGATATACTGCCCTTATGCAGAAAAGTGAGGAGCAAGCGCTGTTTTTTCGGAATACCCATCGGGAAATATTCAAAAAGAACACTGAAAAATTCAACGGTGAAATCATTCAATATTATGGAGATGGAACCCTTAGTATCTTTGAAAGTGCTGTGGATGCAGTACATTGTGGGATTGCTATGCAACGAGCTTTTCAGGAAGATCCATGCATTCCGGTTCGAATTGGCATACACTCTGGTGATCTTGTTATTTCTGATGAGGATATAATTGGCGATTGTGTTAATGTGGCTTCCAGAGTAGAATCTCTGGCGGTATCCGGCAGCCTGTTTATTTCTGACAAAGTATTTGATGAAATTAAAAATAGCAATACCATAAAAACCACTTACCTGGATTCTTTCAAACTGAAAAATGTAAAACGCTCCTTGGGAATATATGCTGTTTCCAATAAAGGCTTGGTTGTTCCGGCCAAAAGGGAGATAAGCGGAAAACTGGAAAAGGAAAAGAAAATCAGTTGGTTAAGTATTGCCGGAATTGTCATCGGTCTTTTATTGCTGATATTTGCGCTTTGGGGGGATCAATTCCTGCCCAGGGATGAAAGTACTTCCAATACGCTTCAATCTATGCTTGTACTCCCTTTTGAAAATTATACAGGCAGAGATGATCTGGATTACTTTGTTAAGGGGATGCATTCCTCGCTGATTGGAGATTTAGGGAGGATTAGTACTATGAGGGTTATTTCTCCTACTACCTCCAGAGCCTATAAAGATACAGGGAAATCATTGCCTGAAATTGCTGAGGAACTTAATGTAGCAGCAATTTTAGAGGTTGCTGTTCACTGTTTGGGGGATAGTATCTGTATTCAGCCAAAATTAACTAAGGTATATCCTGAAGAACAACAGATCTGGGTTCAGGATTATTTTGAGGATAAAAGTCAAATTCTGAATTTATACCACAGCTTGACTAAAGAAATCTCGGAGAGGACCAACGCAAAACTGACCCCTGAGGAAGAAATCTATATAGCGCAATCCCGGATTGTAGATACAACCGCCTATGATCTTTATTTGAAAGGTGAATTTTACCTGGATCAGATCAACAAAAGTTCCCTGGATAAGGCTTTTAAATATTTCAAGATGGCCTCAGAAATTGATCAGGATTGGGCTCCCCCATATGCTGGAATGGCAGGTGTAATACAAGCACGAATGCAAATGGGTTTTATGCCACCCAGTATAGCTATTCCAAAGATAAATGAGTATCTTAATATCAGCCTTAAATTGGATTCCAATTCTTCCCTTGCATATTATAAAAAAGCAGTCACTGCTGTTTGGAGTGAATGGGATTGGGAAAAAGGAGAAGTCGCTTTTCTAAAAGCTATTGAACTTAATCCTAATGATTCATATAGCAGGATGTTTTATGCTCATTTATTGACTATTCTGAGACGGACAGATGAAGCTTTGAAACAAGCGGCAATAGCAAAAGAGCTAGATCCATTGAGACCTTTTAACCTCGGACTTTATGCAGTAGTATTAAATCAAGCTGGTAGATGTGAAGATGCAATGACCCAAGTTGACAAAGCACTGTCCATTGAGCCTGATCATTACTTTGTAAAGTTTCCGTTACTTGCGGCATTAGAATGCATTGGGGATTATGATAAAGCATTTGAAGTATGGAAAGAGATGAATATTTCACTGTGGGAAGAGTATGAAGTAACCGAAACCCTCGAGGAAGTGTATCAAAAGCAGGGCTGGATAGCAGTTACAAATGAGGCAATTCGGATTAATGAAGAGGTCTGGGCAAAAGATGGCCGAATGGTTGAAGTGGGTCAAGCGGCAAAGTATTTAAAAGTAAAAAAATATGATGAAGCAGTAGCACTTTACGAAAAATTATACGAATCTCATGACCCTAATCTTCCTTATATCTCGCAAAAAACCACTTATGATCAATTAAAGCATCACCCTGGGTATCTAAAACTTTTGAAAAAAATGAATTTGCCTGTTGAATAGATACACTAAGTTATTATCCGGAACTTTGATCTGGGTGAAATAACGCATGCATATATGCTCGAGGCAGAGAATTACCTGTCCGATAGCTATTTGGATCAGTTTGTCACACCCTAATATCTTGAAACTAAAAAGCAAAGCCTTTAGGCTTGGTTTTTTAGTAACTCACTTATTTGTCAAAACAAGTTTT
>CBDULU010000351.1:0-2621 GCA_965368155.1 uncultured Flavobacteriaceae bacterium | reverse complement strand
GACTATTGTTTCAGAAGAAGTTCTCGAAAAAGAATTTGTTTGTAACCTAAATGCATGTAAAGGGGCATGCTGTGTTAATGGTGATGCTGGAGCGCCACTTGAGAAAGAGGAGTTGGAAATTTTGCATGAAATACTTCCCGTACTTAAAAGCTATTTGAGAAAGGAAGGGCTTCAAGCCATTGAAGAACAGGGGGCTTATACAACTAATGAACTTGGGGAACATGAAACAACGCTTATTGACGGAGCTGATTGTGCCTATGTGATCTATGATGATAAGAATGTTGCCTTATGCGGTATTGACGAGGCCTATAATCAAGGGGAAATATCTTTTAAAAAACCGGTTTCCTGTCATTTGTATCCTATTAGAATTAAACAGTATAGCCAATTTGCCGCTGTGAATTATGATAAATGGGAAATTTGTGACGATGCCTGTAGCCTTGGGAAGGAACTTGGAGTACCGGTTTATAAATTCGTTAAACAGGCACTTGTTCGGAAATTTGGAGAAAAGTGGTACACTGAACTTGAAAAAATCGCTGAAGAAAGAAACAATTCTAAACAGCCTTAATTAATGCTTTTCAATTTGTCAACTTAGGTTATATTTACGATCTAATTTTAAAAGAGTTGGTTAAATTGTGCTAAAGCGAATATTATATATATATCTTTTTTTTCTATTCCCTTCCATTGTATATGGCCAGACCCTTGACAGAGAATATGTAATTTCTGAGAACAAAAGAGCTTCTGAGCTTAATCGTGAAGGACAGTTTTTACAGGCGAATCAAATTCTTGACAAGCTTTTGAAACGCTTAAAAGCGGAAAGCAGTGAGGATAAATTTTTTTCCTCGACTTACCAAACTAAGGCAAAAATTGTGCAAAGTCTTGGAAATTATCAGGAATCGAGCATGTTGGCGAGACAATCTCTGCAGATAAGCCTTAAGTCTCATGACAGCCTAAACATTGCAGACAGTTATAATACGATTGGTATCAATCATTATTTTGAAGCCGATTATGATAGTACCACTTATTACTATGAAAAGTCTTTAGAGATTAAAAGGAAAATGAAGACTGATCCTTATGCTTTAGCAGTTTCCACCTATAATCTGGCACTTGTTTATGATGATCTCGGTCAAACCGAGAAAGCCATGGAGCTTTATAAACAGGCTGAAAATTACTTGTTAGAAAGTAAACAAGAAAAGAATTTCCTGTCTGATGTATATGTAGGAATGGCGCTTATATATTTTTACTCAGGAGATATTTCTAAGGCAGAAGTTTACGCAGAGAAAGCTATGGAGAAAGGATTGAAATCCTATGGAGAATTCAATCCAAATATGACCTTTGTTTATACGACCTATGCCAATATTTTGGAAGCTGAGAAAAAGTATGATGAATCAATAGCCTTGCTAGAGAAAAACCTAAAGATCAGAACTGCGACATATGGTGAACAGCACAGGTGGACTTGCGAAACCTATTATGACCTGGCAAATGCTTATGTTTTGGTCAAGAATTATGATAAAGCCGAGATATACTATAAAAAGGCCATAGTGATCGGTAAGAAAATAAATAGCCGACAGTATTTAGCGAATGCCAGAAATTTTTTAGCCCAATTATACCTTGATAGAGAAATTCATCTTGATGAATCTGAGAGATTACTTCAAGCCTCGCTTGAGACCAATATCAATATATATGGCAATAAAAGTGATCTTGTAGCCGAAAATTACCTGCAATTAACAAAAGTATATAAGGTTAAAGGAGATGAAACACTCTTCCTGGAATATATTAAGAATTGTCTAGAGGCAGCCAATTATAACAAGGATGATTTGGGTAGTGTAATTGGCCCACTTCAAGCCATTGATGCATTGATGCTTGTGAGTGACTGGTACAATGAGACCTATGAAAAGGATCATGATATTAAACATCTTATTGATAGTTATGAGTTGGTAGATCAAATGACCTCACTTATCAAACACACGCAAAATAACTTTTCATCCGATCGTTCACGCATAGATTTCGCCAATAAATATAGAGAAGTTTTTGAACTGAATCTGGGCCTTTGTTGGTTTCTATACCATGAAACGCTGGACCAAAAGTATCTTCAAAAAGCATTTGAACTTTCTGAAACCAACCGAAATACAACCCTATTAAAGGGATTGCAGGGAATTGAATACAGAGCCTATGGAGAAATTCCAAAAGACAAGCTTGAGTTGGAATATTCAGCTAAAAAGGCATTGGAAAAAGTAAAAATGGATATCTTTTTTGAGAAGAGTAGCAGTGAGCCAGACAAGGAATATTACAGGTCTCTGTTAGATGAAAGAATTCTCTTAAGTAATAAGCTGGATAGTATATATAGCGATTTTTACAAGAATTATCCAAAGTTTGAAAACATTAGTTCAGCTAAGAAAACTGTAACAATTGAAGAAGTTCAGGGGAAGTTAGATGATGATACCCAGGTGATCACTTATTTTTTGGGGGAAGAGAGTTTGTTTAGCTTCAATATTACGAAGGATTCAATAAGCTTGTTAAGGGCGGATATTGCAGATAAGCTGGTAAACATTACCAATGATTTTAAAAATCATTTATCAAAAAGAGATAATATTGATGAATTAAGTTATGACCTTTTTATGTAT
>CBDULU010000350.1:0-2627 GCA_965368155.1 uncultured Flavobacteriaceae bacterium | reverse complement strand
TCCCCCCAGTCACCTTGCTTTTTAGAATCTCCTTTTAAAGCTTTGGTAAGGTTTACGGCATCTTTGCTCATCTGCTCATTGAGTTCTTTTAAACCCAGGATCTGTTGTCTTAACGCCGATTGCTTCTCTATACTTTCTTTATGTGTGTCTTCGACTTTCTTTTCAAAGGATTGGATCTTTTCCTGAAGGGGATTCAGAATTTGTTCCATATTCTCCTTATTCTTTTCAGTAAACTTGCTTGACTTCTCTTCAAGGATCTTACTGGCCAGAATTTCAAAATCCTTGGAAAATTTCTCCTGAAGTTTGGCAACATCTTCTTGTTGGCCTTTCAGTTTTTCATCCGCATGTTCCAGCGCAGCCTGCTTCTTTACCAGATCCATTTGTAATTGTTGGATTTCTGATCGTAAGCCTTCAATTTTCTGATCCTGTAAGACAAGGTCATGATCCTTTTCTTCTTTTTCATTCCCCATAGCAGCTATTCTTTCCGTTAAGGTAGAAACTGTTTTATCAAATTTCAGTTTACTAAACATATAGGTAAGCACCACTGCAATGATGATAATGGCTATAATTATAAGGTAGAAAACAGCATCTGACATAATGATCAATTGAAATTAATGATTTGATACCCCTCTGATTGGTATTTTACCAAGGCAGTCAGGGCAGAAAGAGAAATCTTGACATGCTCTGATATGTCTTTGGCCTCGTAGCCTCTGCTCTTCATTGATTGACCACAAACATAGATTTTTACATTTTTATCGACCAAGGCCTCTATCAATGCTGCATTGGGGTGTTTAACTCTATATTTTTTTTTAAAAACCTTTTCTGTAAGTGCATTTTTTAAGGCTGCTCCATGGAGTACAACCACTATGTCCATTTGATCCTCCGGCAAGCCATTTTGAGCATGCATATTCATAAACCTGGCAACGGTATTGATCAAAGGATTCATATTCTCAGGTTTCTTATCATCTGTATAAACATCAAAAATCACTTTATAATTTTTGTCAGTGTCAAGCAGTAGGTCAGCATCATCAATGGTGAAAACGGCTCCAAAATCATCAAGCACAGGGCCTGTTTTGGTTTTGTTCTTTTGACTGTAACTATTAGTAATAGAGATGATTGTAAGAATAAGTAAGAGAAAATATTTCATATAAATTCGTATATTAGAATTAATTACGATATTACGAAAAAAATAACCCAAAAATGCCCTATGCAAAGAATTTCTAAATTTATATTGTTCAATGTTTTAGGTTGGAAAGTTCCCAACGATTTTCCATCTCATATTGATAAATATATCATCATTGCAGCTCCACATACCTCAAATTGGGATTTTCCAATCGCTATTTTAACTAAGTTTGCCCAAGGAAAGGATATTAATTTTATTGGAAAGCATACGCTGTTCAAGCCTCCTTTTGGTTTTATTTTTAGAGCCATGGGCGGCACCCCGGTCAATAGATCTGCCAGTAAAAATATGGTTCAGGCCATTATTGATATATTCAATGAAAAAGACAAATTCATTTTTGCCATATCCCCTGAAGGAACAAGAAAAAAAGTCTCTAAATGGAAGACCGGCTTTTACCATGTAGCGCTAGGTGCAAAGGTACCTGTTGTCATGGCCACCTTGGATTTTGAAAACAAGAAAGTATTAATAAATGATCCTTATTATGTAACTGGAGATCAGAAGGTTGATTTTGAATATTTTCATAACTACTTTAAAGGTGTAAAAGGTAAAAACCCTGAACAGTTCGATCCGAATTTTCATCTTAATATTGAATAAGTTAGATCTCATCCTCTCGGAGCTCACCCCCTCGGAACTGAACCCTTCACGCCCCACCCCCTCGGAACTGAGGTGATGACTTAATTCAATTTCTTCTGCATGAACTTAGCAATGTTGATGGCGATGATGACACTTAAAAATAGTTGCCCTGATATGACGAGCATCAAAGCGAGTGCCTGCGATTTTTCGCTAATTGGAATGATGTCCCCATAACCTAAGGTAGTCATGGTCACAAAACTATAGTAGATATAATTGTAAAGATCTAAAACCATGCCGGTAGAATGGTAATACGATTCCGGGAAAATATATTCGAGCCCGGCAGCTAAAAATCCGCCGACGAGGCCTATGATCAAATAGCCGGTGATAGAGACCAGGATCAGGTTTTTAGTATCTCCTTTTAAGGACATGGCTTCTTTTAAAACCATGATAAAGGCATGTATGATCAGATATGAGATACCGATTTGGGCCAAATAGTTCAGGATGTCACTTTCTAAGAACGTGTCAGCTATGATAAGTCCAAAAGTAACATAGCCAATATATCTTGAAGTTTTAATTTTTCGAATAATAAAATAACTGGCGATTACGATAATCAAAAAATCAAGTTTTATAAAATGATCAATCAAACCAGGGGCTTCGCTAAGAAATGGAGGAAGAAAAACCAAGGATAAAATTGACAGCATCAACAGGTGAATACGACGTTTGTCAATAAACGACAACGATTTATTTTTTGAGCTATCAATCATATATAAATATTTTCCTTAATCCTTAATCCTTAATCCTTAATCCTTAATCCTTAACCCTTAGTCCTTAGTCCTTAGTCCTTAACCCTTAGTCCTTAACCCTTAGTCCTTAT
>CBDULU010000349.1:0-2632 GCA_965368155.1 uncultured Flavobacteriaceae bacterium | reverse complement strand
AAGCAGGCGTTTGATCTCCGGATGCATCGGAAAATACAACTTTAATGAAAAAGGTGTTTTTTTAAGTAAAAGGATGAGGGATAATAAGGTCATCACCCCCTGAGCAATAACACTGGCCCAGGCTGCTCCCTCAACATGCATGGCAGGGATATAATCTTCAACTCCAAATACCAGAGCAAAGTCTAATACGATATTCAGGGAGGCGCCAACAATGCTGATCACCATAGGCCAGAAGGTATTTTGAAGCCCTCTGAAAACACCGAAAACGGAAAATACAAAGAGGGTGAAAGGAAGCCCGATGGCCCGAATTTTGTAATAGGAGACTGATTTTTCAAGGATCAGGCCACTAGCATTGTATAGTTCAAAGATGTTCTCAACAAAAAAAACAGTGATCACATAAATGAACAAACTAAGAGCAACGTTTATGGCTATGATCTGAGCCGGGAGCTGGGAAATTTCTTTTAACCGGTCGGCTCCAAAGTATTGTGCGATTACAGCTGAAATCGCAGAGCGGGTTTGTGCAAGAATCCAAACAATCGCCGAAATAAATGACCCCGCTATTCCGACAGCTGCAAGTGCCTCAATTGGGTTAACATTGATATTCCCCACGATTGCAGTATCAGTGATTGATAATAGGGGTTCCGCAATACCGGAAATGATAGCAGGAATAGCAAGTTTATTGATTTGCTTAAAAGAGATTTTGGGAACTTTATTCAATGATCTGAATGTTTACCCGGCGAAAATAAAACAATTAATTTGGAAAGTCCTCAGCCTTGATTGATTTAAAGTTTCTTCCTGTGCATTTTTCCATTTCATTGATCCTGGGAATACTTCTCGGTTTTTTTTTGATTTTTCGCAGCCATTAATGTTCATTGGCATTCTTATAGCTGCGGCCTTGCTTCTCAGTTATTTCAAAGCCTTAAACTCTTACCGGCCACCTATTTTATTTGTTTTTTTTTCAGGTTTGCTGCTGGTGTTTTATGGGATGTTGATTATGTCCGGAACAAAACCAGAGAGGGATAGAAACCATTATGTACATCGATACAAATCGGGATCCCTGATCCAGATCAGAGTAGTGGAAGAACTCAAACACAATGACTATTATTTTAAATATAAAGGTGAGATTCAATTTGTAGATCAGATCAAAACCAGAGGAAATATATTGATTAGGATCACTAAGAATGAAAAAAACAGGATGATCCGACTGGATGAAGCGCTTTTTACTTTTCAAAGTCTTTCAGAATTAAACAGCCCCATGAATCCAGGAGCTTTCGATTTTAAGGAAGCTATGGAAAGGAAAGGCATCTACCACCAATTGACACTTGATGATGGTGAATTTATCAGATGTAAAACGAAAGGGAGCAGCCTGAAAACTCAGGCATTGATGTACAGGGATGGCATAATTCAATCATTGAGAAAAAAGGAATTCCCCAAAGAAGAATTTTCTGTCATAGAAGCCTTACTCTTAGGAAGGAGACAAGACCTTTCGAGCGAAATGATATTGAACTATCAGAATGCTGGAGCCATGCACCTTCTGGCCATTTCAGGATTACATATTGGAATTTTACTGATGATTCTCAATACAATGTTGAAACCTATTGAGCGATTTAGGCATGGTAAAAAGATCAAATTAATTCTTCTTATCGCATTTTTATGGTTTTTCGCATTTTTATCAGGGCTTTCAGCATCTGTTATCAGGGCAGTTTTGATGTTTACTGTGCTTTCTATTGGCCTGTCTTCGGGTCGCAAAAGCAATTTAAGTCACTATTTGTTTACGGCTCTTTTTTTTAGCCTGATCATCAACCCCGGATATTTGTTTGATCTTGGGTTTCAATTGAGTTATACAGCGGTATTATCGATTATTGCTTTAAGTCCTCTGCTGCAATCTTTTTGGAAGCCAAATCATCGAATGCTACGCTATTTTTGGAACCTCTTGGTCATCTCTATTTCAGCTCAGCTAGGCGTTTTACCCTTGAGTTTATTTTATTTCCATCAATTTTCGGCCTTATTTTTTTTGAGCAGCCTTTGTATTATTCCCTTTTTAGGAATTATTTTGGGAATGGGTTATTTTATGATAGTCTTAAATCATTTTGATCAATTGCCAGGATTTTATTTAAAAAGTTACATCTGGGTGATCAAAATGATGAATCAGGCCATTGAAATTTTAGCAAGCCTAAATGACCTGATCTATCGGGAGGTGTTTTTTACTTTAATACTCTTATTGCTGAGTTATATCATGATCATTTTCTTTATTTCCTGGTTGCGTGAACCATCAGTGAAACGCACAATGGTTTTGCTAATATCGGCTATCTTTTTAATGACAAGCTTACTTGTTGAAAAAGGGCTGACAGGAACAAGTGCTGCCTTTATTGTTTTTCACCAATATAAACAAAGCCTGGTACTCAAAAGAAAGGGTAATAGCGCGAAAATTTATCGAAGTTCAGAAAAAAAGGACTCTAAAAAGGATCGCTTGTTAAGAGACTATAAGTTAGAACATATGACACTTAAATTTGAAGAACCCCATAAAATGAAGCATTTTTTCAGAATAGGAGATAAGCGTATCATGGTTCTCGATCATCAAGCCATAAAAACAGATTTTGGATTCTATTAATAAAACGAAAATACCGACCTT
>CBDULU010000348.1:0-2637 GCA_965368155.1 uncultured Flavobacteriaceae bacterium | reverse complement strand
CTCCTTGTTCTTTAACACTGATATGTTCATACAGCATTCTGCTTAAGGGATGGTTTGAAGATCGAAGCAAGGTCTTGATCGCACTTAATTCACTTTCTTGAAGTAGTTCTCCAATATAGTTGATTTCTGCTTGTCTGTTAGAAGTGATCGTACCTGTTTTATCAAAGACCATACTGTCGATTTTGGACATAGCTTCTATAACATGCGTGTTTTTTAAATAGAATTTGTGCTTGCCAAAGATCCTGATCATATTTCCGAGGGCAAAAGGTGCCGACAGCGCCAAAGCACAGGGACAGGCGATAATCAATATCGCGGAAACAACTTGAAATGCGGCGTTTTTATCTGTAAAATACCAATAGATACCTGAAAGAAGTGCTATAGAAAGAATGACAATGGTAAACTGTTTGGAAATGGAATCGGTTAAAGATTTAATATCTTTGGAATCATTTTTCTTAAAAATGTCATTGCTCCACAATTGCGTGAGGTAACTTGATTTTACCGACTGGATGGCTTCGATTTCTATCGCACCGCTGGTTTGTTTACCCCCTGCATACAATTTATCACCTGATTTTTTTGCTACAGGAATTGACTCTCCGGTGACGAAACTATAATCAATCATGGCATTTCCATTGATCATAATACTATCAACTGGTATGATCTCCTCATTTCTGATCAATAAGCGGTTACCTTGATCGATTTCTTGAACACTGATATTCTCTTCTGACTGATCGATCCCAATACGAGTTACTGCGATGGGGAAGTAGGATTTGTAGTCTCTTTCAAAAGATAAAAACCCATAGGTTTTTTGTTGAAAGATCTTACCTAGAAGTAAAAAGAAAATTAAACCTGTAAGGCTATCAAAATACCCCTGTCCTGTATTGGTGAAGATCTCATAGGTACTTCTGAAAAACAATACCAGAATACCTAATGAAATAGGAACATCTATATTTAGGATACCATGTTTTAGCCCTTTATACGCAGATATTAAATAATCCTTTCCTGAAAATAACAAAGCGGGCAATGATAATAAGAACATTAATCCTCTAAAAAATGGTTTAAACCTGTTGAGCCAGTATTCATCCATTTGGAAATATTCTGGAAATGAAAGCATCATGATATTACCAAAGGCAAAACCGGCTACGGCTACTTGATAAATAAGCTTACGGTCAATTTTCTTATCAAGAACATCGGCATTATCCAAACTAATATAGGGCTCATATCCAATGGAAGCGATCAATTCTACCACTTCCTGAAGCGTAATTTCACTTTTCCGAAAAGTAATTCTTACCTCTTTTTTAGGAAAATTTACAAGCGCGACTTTAACCCCCTTATTCAGTTTATGTAGATTTTCTAGAACCCATATACAAGAGCTGCAGTGTATTGTTGGAATATAAAAATTGGCAACTGAGGTTTCAAGATCATCGAATTCGATCAATTTCGATGCAATATCTGCATTGTTCAGGTAGTCAAACTTTCCTTTGATGTCATTTGGGACAGTGCCTGGAGCCGATTCCAGATCATAATAACAGGAGAGTTCATGCTGGTTTAGTATTTCATAAACCGTTTTACATCCGTTACAGCAGAATGATTTTTCATCAAACTCAATGCTATCTGCATTACAATCAAGACCGCAATGGTAGCAGTTATCTTTTGGCATAGATTTTTTAGAAAAGTGTGTAAATTTCTTATAAAAAAATTACATAAAAAAATGAATCCTATCAGAATTTATATAAATTTGCATCAAATCAAAATTCGTTTCATGAGAGAAGAATGTGAAAAATGTGTTATCAGAGATCTTAATTCGCTTCATTCGGTTACGTCAACGGAGCTTAAAACAATAGCGAAGAAAAAGTCTACGATACACATTCAGAAAGGTGAAGTTATTTTTAGTGAAGGGACTTCGTTAAGAGGAGTTTACTGCTTGAGAAACGGAAAATGTAAATTGACAAAACTGGCTCCGAATGGTAAAGAGCAAATCGTAAGATTTATCAGAAGAGGAGAATTGGTTGGGCATAGATCAGTGATTAGTAATTCTGTGGCTCATCTTACAGCTACCGCTCTTGAAGAAATGGATGTTTGTTTTATTCCAAAGCAAGAAATCATAGAGTTGTTTAAAAATAACTCGGAATTCTCTATGGAGATTACAAAGTCTTTGGCTGATGATCTTGATGAGGCAAACTCGTCTATAGCCAATATGGCGCAAAAAAACGTTCGAGAGAGATTGGCAGAATCTCTCTTATTTTTTGAAAGAATATTTGGTGTTGACAATGAAGGATATATTTCAGTAACCCTTACCAGAGAAGAAATAGCCAATGCGATTGGTACGGCAACTGAGTCAACCATCAGGTTACTTTCAGAATTTAAGAAAGAAGAATATATCTCTTTATCGGGTAAAAAGATCAGAATCGAAAATAAGATAAAGTTACAGCATCTTACAGAAGGTTATTAGTGAATGACCGATATATAAATTAAAAACCTGATAATTTTATTATCAGGTTTTTTTATGTCGTTTAAACAACTTGATTCAATCAGAAATCTTTAGGATTCCATTGAAAATATAGTGTCTTGGATGATTTTCACACATTCCAAAAGTTGGTCCTTAGTTGTTCTTTTTACTTCAATAGAAGCTTTTCCATT
>CBDULU010000347.1:0-2638 GCA_965368155.1 uncultured Flavobacteriaceae bacterium | reverse complement strand
TCAAATATTGAAGGTGAATTGATTGATAAAATTCATGAGTGTGGATTTTCATTTGACGGAATCATACTTAATGCAGCTGCCTATACGCATACCTCGGTGGGCATAGGAGATGCGATTAAGGGTGTCAAAACTCCAGTTGTGGAAGTTCATATTTCGAATGTGTATCAAAGAGAATCCTTTAGGCATGATTCGTATATTGCACCTAATGCCAAGGGGATTATTGCCGGCTTTGGCCTTCAAAGCTACGAGCTTGCTTTACACTCATTTATGCCTTAAAACAACGAAATCGATTTAGTAATAAATTGTTAACTATTTGATAATTTATAATAAATATCAGTTTTTATTGAGTAGCATTTTTTATTTTTACTTTTCAAATTTTTAGCCAATGATATTAGTAGCAGACAGTGGTTCGACCAAAACAAATTGGATCGCGATTAACGATAAGGGAGAAACCTATTTTAAAATCGATACAGAAGGATTGAATCCTGCCGTGTTTACTCATAAGACCTTGTATGACCGTATTATTACAAAAGAGGAACTTAGGAACATTAAAGACGAGGTAAAGGAGATCTATTTTTACGGAGCTGGTTGTGGAACCCAAAAAGCAGTACAATTTTTAAAAACTATTTTTGAAGATATCTTTACCAATGCCTATATTGAAATTTATGAAGACACCATTGCGGCCGTAAAGTCGCTTCAGACGGATACTCCCGGTGTGGTTTGTATTTTAGGTACAGGTTCTAATTGCAGTTACTTTGACGGAAAAGAAACACATCAGAAAATTGTTTCTCTGGGATATATGCTGATGGATTCGGCCAGTGGGAACTATTATGGAAAGCAAATCATAAAAGATCATGCCTATCTCAAGATGCCAAAGGATCTGGCTAAAAAATTCGAAGCTCAACATGACCTTAGACCAGATGTGATCAAGGAAAACTTATATAGAAAAGATAATCCCAATACTTATTTAGCAAGTGTGGGTAGGTTTCTGATCGAGAATAAGGAAAATGACTATGCCCAAAAAATCATTAAGGATGGTTTACGTTTCTTCGTGGAAAATCAAATTTTACAGTTTGAAGAAAGCAAACATGTCCCTATTTATTTTGTGGGGTCCATTGCTCATTTCCTGCATGATGAAATTGTTGAAGTTTTGAGTGAATACAATCTTACATTAGGAAAGATCGTCAGACACCCTATCATGACACTGGCTGCTGCGCATGCCAGTAAATTATCGAAATAAAAGACTTTTTTTGGTTACCCGTACTTATTTTCGTGCGAGTACCGAGATCTCTACATTGACATCCTTTGGTAATCTGGCTACTTCGACAGTCTCACGGGCAGGTGCGGTGGCTTCGTTGAAAAATGATCCATAAACCGCATTGATCTTTTGAAAATCATTCATGTCTTTTATAAAGATGGTAGTTTTCAGCACATTCTCATAGTTCATTCCGGCTTCTTCCAGAACAGCACCAATATTTTTCATGACCTGTTTGGTTTCTTCTGTAATATCACCGGATACCAGATTCCCTGTTGCAGGATCTATGGCAATTTGCCCGGAAGTATATAAGGTGTCATCGTATAAAACGGCTTGAGAATAGGGACCAATAGGAGCCGGAGCATTAGAAGTTTCAATTATTTTTTTCATGATGATATGATGTTTTTATTTCTATGTTAAAATACGAATTAATCACTTTCCGAGGGGTTCGCAGCTGAACCCTTCACTTCTCACCCTCTCACTTCCGAGCGCCTCACGATCTTAGAACAATCGTTTATCCGGTACTTTTCGCTGGTCGTATTTCAAATCGCTAAGCGGACCTGATTTGATCCCAATAAAAAAGTAATAGGTAGCTCTGTCTCCAAAAGGCACCCAGTTAAAGCTAAAACGCCAGCTGTCGAGGTCTCTTTCAAAACGGAGTTGGGTATAAGTGATCCCACTATTTTCAAAATCATAACCTGATGAAACACCGACTCTCCATTTAGGAGAAAATTCTATATTTCCTGAGACCTGCATGGAATTTGACGTGATCTGACTTTGCGATTGCGAATTGTTATAGGTCAAAGAATAACGAACCTTTAGATCCCAGGGCATGACCGTTTTAAACAAGGTAGCTTTTTTAACTTTTTCTTCATCTGTATTGATCTGCTGGTTGCGGTTGACCAGGTTTTCTCCAAACATATTTGAAGAACTATCCACATTGGTTCCTGTTGAATTTGACTTATCCTTGTCATCTTTATTTTTGCCAAGGTCTTTACTTGAAATCGAATAATTTGCCGTTAGATTCGCATTGGTAAGCCTGAACAGGCTTCCTCCATTATTGATGTTATAGATATTGATCCTTCTTCCATTGGCATTTAGGGCATAAGGGTCCATCGATGCAACTACATTAACAGCAAGCTTATTTTTCAGCATTTGTGTTCCGGCAGTCATTCTTAAAGGACTCCAGTTGAGGGAATCTGCTGCGATGTTATAACTTGTTGAAAGGTTGAGGTTGTTCAATATTTTGATCTTTCTGGGTTCATCATCTTCTTCTCCGTCCTTAGGGTCCACTTTGGCTTCAAGTGTATTGTTCACGGATATACCAATGGCACTAGACAGTTGTCTTGAAGGTGCACCATAAATACCGTTTTGGAAACGGCT
>CBDULU010000346.1:0-2654 GCA_965368155.1 uncultured Flavobacteriaceae bacterium | reverse complement strand
TGCTCCGGGACTGGGATGTCTCATTACCACCAGATCTACTTTCATAGAAAGGATATTGTTGACCGTATCAATCAATGTTTCTCCTTTCTTAACCGATGACTGAGCTGCAGAAAAATTAATCACATCTGCAGATAACCGTTTTTCGGCAAGTTCAAAAGACAACTTAGTTCTGGTACTGCTTTCGTAGAAAATATTTGCAATGGTGATATCGCGGAGTGACGGGACTTTTTTAATTGATCGGTTAATAACCTCTTTGAAGTGATCAGCGGTCTCAAAAATAAGTTGGATATCTTTTTCTTTAAGATATTTTATGCCCAATAAGTGTCTAACACTCAATTCGCTCATCTGTTTCCTATTTACTTACCAAATAAATAATATCTTTTCCGTCATTTTCCTTCCACATAACCTTTACTTTCTCCTCATTTATAGCATCTACCTGTCTTCCACGATAGTTAGGCTGAATTGGCAAATGCCTGCTAAAGCGACGATCAATAAGGGTTAATAATTCTATCTCCCTGGGTCTTCCAAAAGATTGGATTGCCGTTAAGGCTGCGCGAATGCTCCTGCCTGTATAGAGAACATCATCTATAAGGACAACCTTTTTACCTTCTACCAGAAAATCCATTTTAGTACTGCTGGCCTCTAGGGTTTTCTCTCCTCGTCTAAAATCATCCCTATAAAAAGTAATATCGAGAAGTCCCAGATTAATTTGACTAACCCCATAATCTTCTCTGAGAATTTTTGAGAGTCGTTGCGCCAGAAAAATTCCACGGGGCTGTATTCCTATTAATGCTGTCTCCGTAAAATCTAAATGATGTTCTAAAAGTTGACAAGCCAGGCGGTGTAGTATAATGTTAATCTCTTTAGAAGAAAGCAATACTTTTTGACTCATGGGCTAGATAACCTACTCTTTTCAACTACAAAAGTAGGGATTTCTACTTAATTTAAATGATTGATCCAAAATTGTTAGGGTCTTGCTCTCTCAATTTAAAGGAAATAAAAAAGTCCTGATGTATACATCAGGACTTTTATTTTTACTTCTGGTGAAGAAGACTTCTTAAAAACCTATTTTTTCTTATCGGCCTCCATCTTATCTTTCAACGCCTGCAATTGCTCATTGGCATCACCCAAAGTTGGTTTAGCCTCTTCAGCCGAAGCAGCCGCTTTCTTTTTAGCCGCTTTTACATTACGTTGCTCTTCTTCTCTGAAAATAGCAGTATGACTTGCTACAACACGTTTGAATTCTTTATTGAATTCAATAATCTTGAATTCAGCCTCTTCGCCTTTATTCAATTTTTTACCATCCTCTTTTTCCATATGACGCTGAGGTACGAACGCGGTTATGTCTTCATTAAAGTCTATAACTGCACCTTTATCTACTATTTCAGAAATGGCAGCTTTGTGAACCGTTCCAAGGGCAAATTCCTTTTCATATTTATCCCATGGATTTTCAGTAGTTTGTTTATGGCCTAAACTTAATTTACGACCTTCTACATCGAGTTCCAGGACTTCAACTTCTAGCGAATCACCAACCGTTACAAATTCTGAAGGGTGTTTAATTTTCTTGGTCCAGGAAAGATCTGAGATATAAATTAATCCATCTATTCCTTCTTCAAGTTCAACAAAAACACCAAAATTGGTAAAGTTTCGGACAATACCTTTATGTCGTGAACCAACAGGATACTTAGAAGTAATATCTGTCCAAGGATCCGGTGTTAATTGCTTAATCCCTAATGACATTTTGCGATCTTCTCTGTCGAGGGTTAAAACAACGGCTTCTAGTTCATCACCAACCTTCACAAAATCCTGTGCAGATCTCAAATGTGTTGACCAGGACATTTCGGATACATGAATCAATCCTTCTACTCCTTCAGCTACCTCTAAAAATGCACCATAATCGGCAATTACAACTACTTTTCCTTTTACTTTGTCTCCAATTTTTATTTCATCACCAAGAGCATCCCAGGGATGTTTTTCCAATTGTTTAAGACCTAGTTGAATTCTGGATTTATTATCATCAAAATCAAGAATAACAACATTGAGTTTTTGATCTAATTCCACAACTTCGTTAGGATGATTTATTCTGCTCCAGGAAAGATCCGTAATATGAACTAAACCATCAACACCACCAAGGTCAATAAAGACACCGTAGGAAGTAATGTTCTTAACTATACCTTCGAGTACCTGACCTTTTTCGAGCTGACTGATAATCTCTTCAATATCTGCTTCGATCAAAGCTTTGTGTGAAACGACTACATTCTTGAATTCATGGTTAATTTTAACAACTTTGAACTCCATAGTCTTGCCCACATACTGATCGTAATCCCGAATAGGTTTTACATCAATCTGTGAACCAGGTAAGAATGCTTCAATTCCAAAAACATCCACAATCATTCCACCCTTTGTTCTGCATTTTACAAAACCTGTAACTACTTCTTCCTTATCATGTGCCGCATTAACTCTATCCCAGGCCATAATAGTTCTGGCCTTTCTATGAGATAATACCAACTGTCCTCTTTTATCCTCACGGATATCAATAAGAACCTCAACTTTATCACCAATCTTCAGATCCGGGTTATATCGGAATTCATTGAGCGAGATAACCCCTTCAGACTTAGCATTAATATCAATAATTGCTTCACGGTCTGTTAAAT
>CBDULU010000345.1:0-2659 GCA_965368155.1 uncultured Flavobacteriaceae bacterium | reverse complement strand
CTCGAACACCACTGCCAAAGTAAAAAATGGACTTGTGCATTTGGACACACCTTACACGATTGTCTTATTGGAGCAACAGCTACCTTAATTTTCTCATATGAAAAAAGGAACCTTCTCTATATTATTAGCAATATTCGTCTTATTTTTCAGCTGCGAAAAAAAACAAGTTCCAAAAACAGTGGAAATGAAAAATAAAGAACATAAAAAAGTGATCTATCAGGTGTTTACACGCCTTTTTGGAAATGACAATACTACAAATAAGCCCTGGGGTACCATAGAGGAAAACGGTGTTGGAAAGTTCAACGACTTTACCGACAAAGCCTTGTCAGAAATTCGTGACCTTGGGGTAACGCATATTTGGTATACAGGTGTTTTACACCATGCCATGGTTGCCGACTATACAAAATACGGGATTTCAAACGACGACCCTGACGTTGTCAAAGGACGCGCTGGTTCGCCCTATGCCGTTAAAGATTATTACAGTGTTGACCCTGATCTGGCGGTAGATCCTCAAAAGAGAATGGAAGAATTTAATGCCCTGATCCAAAGAACTCATCAGCAGGATATGAAGGTGATCATTGACATTGTTCCCAACCATATCGCGCGTAAATATGAAGGGCTTAATAATCCTGAAGGTATCTCCGATTTTGGCGCCAATGATGATGACAGTGTTGAATATCAAAGAGACAATAATTTTTATTATGTCATTGGAGAATCATTTCGCATCCCTAACTGGAACAATAATTATAAGCCTTTAGGAGGAGAGGAACACGCTTTAGCAGATGGCAAATTTACTGAAGATCCTGCAAAATGGACCGGTAACGGATCAAGACTCTCCCAGCCACATGAGAATGATTGGTATGAAACAGTCAAGATCAATTACGGGGTCAGGCCCGATGGAACCAAAGACTTTGATTCACTTCCTGGTGGTTTTGAAAACATGGACCATAAAGCACATTTTGAATTCTGGAAGGATAAACCCGTTCCGGACTCGTGGATAAAATTCAGGGATATTGCCCTTTTTTGGTTGGCAAAAGGCGTTGATGGCCTTCGCTATGACATGGCTGAGATGGTGCCAGTAGAATTCTGGAGCTATATGAATTCATCTATTAAAATGCAATATCCTGAAGCCTTATTGCTAGCCGAGGTTTATAATCCCGGGCTTTACCGTGACTATATCCATTTAGGGAAAATGGACTATTTATATGATAAAGTCGGATTTTATGACAGCATCAAACATATGGTACAGGGCCATGGATGGACAGATCATATTCCTAAGGTACAGGAAGAAATTTTTGACATAGAACATCATATGTTGCACTTTCTTGAGAATCATGACGAACAGCGTATTGCAAGTCCTGACTTTGCAGGATCTGCGGAAAAAGGTAAACCTGCCATGGTGGTTTCAACAACTATCAGTACTTCACCGACGCTCTTATATTTTGCACAGGAAGTTGGTGAACCCGGTGCAGAAAATGCCGGCTTCGGATCCCCCACAAGAACTTCCATATTCGACTATATTGGCGTACCTCATTTTCAACGATGGACAAATCAAGGAAAGTTTGATGGAGGAGCTCTTTCATCGGAAGAAAAAAAGCTGAGATCCTTTTATAAAAAATTACTATCATTCACCATCAAGAGTGAGGCCTTGATGGGAAATTACCAGGAAATTCATTACTATAATAAAGATCAAAACAATGCTTATGATCATCGGATATTTTCTTTTGTAAGATGGACAGAAAATGAGCAATTGATCATCATTTCTAATTTCGATACGGAGAATCATTACAATCTTGACCTTAGGTTACCACAAGAAATTGTCGAGACATGGCAACTTGAAGATGGAGTCTATAATTTGGAGGATCAACTTTTGGACGGGTCTAAGAATACTTTAAGCATAGAAAATGGTATGGGGAAGATAAAAATTCATTTAGAGCCTTTGGCTTCCAATATTTATAAATTGAGCAAAAAATAAATAGGTTGCTTTTTACAAAACAACCTATTTACTCATAATGAGGGGGAAAACAGATCTAAAGCTAAATTATGTTCTATTGATCAGCAATTTTTGTTTGTGATTTATCATGATTTCCTTAATGATCCCAAATATTTTCTTTTTGACATATCTGAATTTCAACACATAACTTTCAAAATCTTTTTGAATCATATTGTGACCATTAATCAAATCTTTCTCAAGTATATTTTGATCTCCTTCTAATACGGAGGCAATTTGCTTATTGTGGGCTTGAATCTCCTGAGTAAGTTCAACGCCCAGGTTTTCAACTTCTTTAAGTTTTCGAATCAGTTTTCTGGTTGTTTCGTATAATTTCTCAGCACTCAAATCAAGAAAATGAGTACTGAGCAAATGTTCTAAAAATTTTTGCTCGTCATTCATAAATTCCAATTCATTGATCCATGAAACTGAACTTTCGTGAAGGACATACAACTTACTACTGGTTTTTTCCATAATATTCGTCTTATTTAGGTATCTACAATTGAAAAAATAGGGAGTCGAATGACTCCCTATTTCAATGATCAATGAACCTCAATCACTCGTTTTGGAGTACTTTCATCCACATGAAGTTTATTCAAAACTAATTTCAAGATACCACGCTTATAGGTCGCATCGATCATTTCATCTTCATTTACATTTTCTGGTAAT
>CBDULU010000344.1:0-2663 GCA_965368155.1 uncultured Flavobacteriaceae bacterium | reverse complement strand
ATTCAAGATCAGATATCCTATACAAAGTAATATTGGAAGATCACTTCATAAAATCCCTAGTACAGCAGGCTTAGGTACTAACTTGGTCAGTTTTATAAGTCTGGATCATGAAGTTCCTGAAATCTACTCTATTGATCCGCAAACAAGCAATTCCAAATACATCACAGATGCGCTGACAGGTTCTCAGGATCTTACCTGGACCACAAAGGGAAGCATGTTAATGGGCCATAAGAACAAGATCTATAAATTCTATCCCGGTGTAGATAAAAAGTGGAAACCCATTCAGATAGAATCAGACCTCCCTATCGAAGGTATCAGCAGAATAGTCATCAGTCCGGATGGTTCCAAACTTGCTCTTGTAGTTCTCGAAGCGCCCTTGTAAATAATATTTGGTTTTTCTATTTTTCTTGTAACAGCTTTTTTTTTATTTAGCATGTGATTTTGTATTTTTGGGAAAAACATTTTTATGTTAAAAGCAGGGGTATTGGGTGCTGGTCATCTTGGAAAAATTCATTTAAAACTTTTACAACAATCTTCAAAATATGAGTTGGTTGGATTCTACGATCCTATTGAATCATACGCTCGTGAGGTATCAGAAGAGTTTGGTTATACTTATATTGAAAGTATTGATGAGCTCATCAAATTGGTGGATGTTATCGATATTGTAACCCCTACTTTAAATCATTTTGATTGTGCTCAAAAAGCCATTGAAAGCGGAAAACATATATTTATAGAAAAGCCCATTACAAAAACACTTGAAGAGGCAAAAATACTTCGAGATCTTGCTGCAAAACACAGAGTTCGCGGGCAAGTGGGTCATGTAGAACGCTTTAATCCTGCCTTTACCGCAGTTAAGGATATGATTGAAAATCCTATGTTTATAGAATGTCATCGCCTCGCGGAATTCAACCCCAGAGGTACAGATGTACCTGTAGTGCTCGATTTGATGATCCATGATATTGATATCATATTAAGCGTTGTCAATTCTGAAGTAAAAGAAATTCATGCAAGTGGTGTATCTGTAATCAGTGAAACTCCTGATATCGCAAATGCAAGAATAGAATTTGAAAACGGATGTGTGGCTAACCTGACAGCAAGCAGGATTTCAATGAAGAATATGAGGAAATCAAGATTCTTCCAAAAAGACGCCTATATTTCTGTAGATTTTCTTGAGAAAAAAAGTGAAGTTGTTAAAATGAAAGATGCTCCGGAAAATCCTGATGATTTTGCCATGATACTACAAAATGCAGAAGGCACTAAAAAGCAAATTTATTTTGAGAATCCCAAAGTGCTTCAAAACAACGCCATTTTGGATGAACTGGAATCATTCGCAGACGCAATAGTTCATAATAAAACCCCAATTGTATCGCTGCAACAAGGCACACGAGCTTTGCAGGTAGCGCAGCAGATTATTGATAATTTTTAAAAAAAATAAAACTTATATCCAAATAAAGCATTTGGCGTTTCTAATACATTTTGGGATAGAGTGTTTGGCACTATGCCCCCTAAAAAATAATTCAAATGAAAAACATCACAGTAATTGGTGCCGGAACAATGGGTAACGGAATCGCTCATGTATTTGCCCAGAATGGCTTTCAAGTAAGTTTGGTAGATATTTCTGAAAATGCCTTGCAAAAAGCTGTATCAAGTATTTCCAACAATCTTGACCGTATGTTGGCAAAAGAAAAAATAAGCCAAGAAACAAAAGTCGCAACTTTAAATAGTATCCAGACCTTTACAGCATTAGAAAAAGGTATCGGCAATGCTGACCTTGTCATTGAAGCAGCGACCGAGAACCTGGCTCTAAAGAAAAAAATATTCTCTCAAATAGACCAGCTAGCTCCGGCAAGCTCAATCCTGGCCACAAATACTTCATCAATTTCGATCACAGAAATAGCTTCTGTTACTAACAGGCCTGAAATGGTCATTGGAATGCATTTTATGAATCCTGTGCCTATAATGAAACTAATAGAAGTGATTAGGGGTTATTCCACGTCGGATGAAGTAACACATAAAATAATGGGGCTTTCCAAGACTTTAGGAAAAGTTCCTGTTGAAGTCAATGATTATCCAGGATTTATTGCCAACAGAATTCTAATGCCTATGATCAACGAAGCCATTTATTCTCTTTATGAAGGTGTTGCAGGTGTTTATGAAATTGATACAGTAATGAAATTAGGAATGGCCCACCCCATGGGACCGCTACAGTTAGCTGACTTTATTGGCCTTGACGTCTGTTTATCTATCTTAAGAGTTCTTTTCGATGGTTTTGGCAACCCTAAATATGCACCATGTCCTTTACTTGTGAATATGGTAATGGCTGGAAAATTGGGCATTAAATCAGGAGAAGGGTTTTACGATTATAGCGCTTCCAAAAAGGCTGAGACTGTTTCGTCACAGTTCAAATAAAAAAAAGCCCCGTTAAACGGGGCTTTTTTTGCTTATAACCATCTTAAAAAATAATCCATGAGATCCTCTTTCAATTCATAGTGCAATTTTATATATGTTTTCATATCATCTTTCATTGATGTTTGTTGATTTCTTAATCTACCATCTAGTTCCTCGCTAAGATCTGTTGTTGCTATGATCTTTTTCTTCATCCGTATTCGTTGTAACATTCTTCCAATAACTTCTTTTTCACGTATTATTTTATTTTGAAAGCC
>CBDULU010000343.1:0-2680 GCA_965368155.1 uncultured Flavobacteriaceae bacterium | reverse complement strand
ATCTCTTATGGTTTCCTGTCCGCCTAAAATAGCGACCAGTCGGTCAAGTCCGAAGGCCAATCCTCCATGCGGTGGGGCTCCGTATTCAAAAGCATTCATCAAAAACCCAAATTGATCTTTGGCTTCCTCTTTTGAGAACCCTAGCAGGTCAAACATTCTTGATTGTGTTTCCTTGTCAAAAATTCTAATAGATCCTCCTCCTATTTCATTTCCATTGAGCACCATATCATAGGCATTGGCACGAACCTTTCCCGGCTCAGTTTCCAATAAATGCATATCCTCAGGTTTTGGAGAAGTAAAGGGATGGTGCATGGCATGATATCGCTGTGTATCTTCATCCCATTCCAACAAAGGAAAATCGACTACCCATAAAGGCGCGAATTCATTAGGCTTTCTCAATCCCAGATCCTCTGCCATTTCCATTCTAAGTGTACTTAGCTGAGTTCTGGTTTTATGCGCATCACCTGCCATCACCAGCAAAAGGTCTCCATTATTGGCCCCCAATTGATCAGCCCAACTTTTCAATTGATCCTGATCGAAGAACTTATCTACAGAAGATTTAAAACTGCCGTCTTCGTTGTATTTCACCCAAATAAGACCATTGGCTCCTATCTGAGGTTTTTTGACAAAATCTACGATCTTATCCAGTTGTTTTCTCGAATAGCCCGCACAGCCAGGAACAGCTATTCCCACAACTAGCTCCTGTGTATCAAAAACGCCAAAGCCTTTTCCTTTCGCCAGCGCATTCAATTCGCCAAACTTCATTCCAAATCTAATGTCCGGTTTATCATTTCCATATGTTTTTATGGCTTCTTCATAAGTCATTCTCGGAAACGCTTCTACCTCAATTCCTTTGATCTGCTTTAAAAGATGTCTTACAAGACCCTCAAAGGTATTGAGTATATCTTCCTGTTCTACAAAAGCCATCTCACAATCTATCTGTGTAAATTCAGGTTGTCTGTCAGCTCTTAGATCCTCATCTCTAAAGCATTTAACAATTTGAAAGTATTTGTCAAGCCCACCAACCATTAAAAGTTGTTTAAAGGTTTGTGGAGATTGAGGAAGTGCATAAAACTGCCCTTCATTCATCCTTGAAGGCACTACAAAGTCTCTGGCTCCTTCAGGAGTTGATTTGATCAAATAGGGTGTTTCCACATCGATAAAGCCTTCCTTTGCCAAGTAATTCCTTACTTCCATAGTCACCTTGGAACGGAATATTAAATTCTCTCGAACAGGATTTCTTCTGATATCGAGATATCTGTACTTCATCCTTAATTCGTCCCCACCATCAGTTTCATTCTCTATGGTAAAAGGAGGTGTTTTTGACCCGTTTAGGATAGTTAATTCAGATACCAATATTTCAATATCACCTGTTGGCATTTGATCATTTTTAGCTTCACGCTCAATGACCTTACCTTTGACCTGAATAACGAATTCACGCCCCAAGGATCTGGCTTTTTCAACCATACCGGCATCTGTTCTTTCTGCGTCAAAGATCAATTGAGTCATCCCATATCTATCCCTGAGATCCACCCAAACCATAAATCCTTTGTCTCTTACCTTTTGAACCCAGCCCGAAAGACTTATTTCCTGCCCTTCATGCTCCAATCTTAACTCTCCGTTATTATGACTCCTGTACATCGTAATCTTCATTTTGTTGAAGCTGCAAATTTAATCAATTAGGCAAGAGTTGTTACTTTTTTAAAACAATTTTTCATTGAATTTCCCCTGACATATTGCGGCCTTAATTTTATCCGGAGAAATGAGGCATAGATTGTCCGTTGCTTTTAATTAACTTTATATTTGTATAAAATATTTTCCTGTGAATCTACTCGAATCCGAAATCTTGAAGACATGACCTTAAGGGCAATTAGAGTATTGAAGGAAGTGGATGTGATTTTAGCTGAAGACACAAGAACTTCAGGCAAATTACTCAAGCATTTTAATATTGATACACCCATGCTTTCCCATCATATGCATAATGAGCATAAAATGGTGGAACGCATCGTTAAACGGATACAGGGAGGGGAAAACTTTGCGCTGATTTCAGATGCCGGAACTCCTGCCATTTCCGATCCTGGCTTTTTACTAGCCAGAGCTTGTATCGAAAAGGGTGTTGATATAGAATGCTTACCTGGTGCAACGGCTTTTGTTCCCGCACTTGTTAATAGTGGATTTCCGAATGACAAATTTGTTTTTGAAGGATTTCTGCCCGTTAAAAAAGGAAGGCAAACCAGATTAAAAATGTTATCAGATGAAACCCGAACCCTTATCTTTTATGAATCTCCTCATAAGCTGGTCAAAACACTTCAGCATTTTGAAGAATATTTTGGTGAAAATCGTATGGTTTCCGTTTCAAGAGAATTGACAAAATTATTTGAAGAAACTCGAAGGGGTACTGTAAAGGAAATTAAAGAGTATTATATTGAGCATCCGCCGAAAGGTGAAATTGTCATTATAGTGAAAGGAAATACCCAAAAATAATTGCCAGCCCTTTATGCAACTCATCCTTCGGACATACAATTTACAACTCAAACATACCTTTAGGATCTCGAGACAATCCTATGATCACAAAAAGGTACTGATCGTAGAGTTAAAAGATGGGGAATATTCGGGTTATGGAGAGGCTTCTGAGAATCCATATTATCATCAAACTGTAGATGATATGATTCTGGATCTG
>CBDULU010000342.1:0-2684 GCA_965368155.1 uncultured Flavobacteriaceae bacterium | reverse complement strand
GTGTTTATCAGATCGACCATTGAAGGAGTAAAAGTAAGTGGCTGGCAAGTAGAGGTAGCTCCAAAGGGAAAACATACAGGAGGTGTTTATGAGTCTTATGGCAGAGGCTGGTTGATCAAACCTGAGGCCGCCAAGGAAGAAGTGTTAAAAGAAGGCGAATGGAACCAGATGAAAATCGTTGTAAATGGAGATACCATAACGTCTTATTTAAATGGGGTTGAAATGATTACCATTACTGATGCTATAATCGGTAAAGGTGAGGGTTCAGTGGCCTTGCAAATCCATGACGGAGGTGGTATCAAGGTGAAATGGAGAAATATCAACATAAAGGAATTGTAATATTGTAGTAATTTTGAATTATTTTTATCAAAAACCCTCTCAGAGCTAACTGTGAGGGTTTTTTAATTTTTCAAAACTTATTTATTCTTTACATCATGAATGCTGACTATCACAGCTCGTTAGTCTAATTCAAAATAAGGTGTGTTGCTGATATAGTCCCGGATTTGTGGTAAAATCAAATCTGGGTTTTACTGATTCGCCATGCAGCCACAATTGCATTTCATCTTGACTATACAAGGCCACAGGCATTCTTAATTTGGTATTGTGAATTTCCCTCATGACGCCTTTGGCTTCTGTAGTAACGACTGTATAGGTTTTGGTATCGGCCCAATGATCATACAATCCGGCCAAGGCAAAAAGTTCATTATTAAAACCAATCTCATATTTGATTTTGGAACTGCCTACATGCTGCCATTCGTAAAAACCATTGACCAGGATCAAACACCTGTTTCCTGTGATTTTTTTAAATGAAGGCTTCTCTTCAAGCGTTTCTATTCTGGCGTTTAGGGTATATGTTCTGTTCCACGAAGCATCGGCCCAAAAAGGGATGAGCCCCCATTGATATAATTGTATCAAATGTTCGTCTTCATCAGTAATCACTGGTGTTTTTGGAAAATCAAAGGCCTTGATCACTTCACTGGGATCAAACTCATCAAGCCCTGTTATTCTGGCATCAAACTGCCTTTGCATTTCTTCTTTTTTTTTGGTGATTTTTGTTTGATAGCACATGGGAGTGTTAATGATTTAATGATACAATGAAGTATTGATTTAATGATGTATTGATTTAATGCATTAAATGAGGAAGCCTGATGTTTCTTCGAGTAACATAAATTTGCTTTCATTCTTATTTCTAAATCCTCTAAGGATTCTTTGCACATCTCTGTTATCCTTCTTTAGAATTAAAAACTCCTTAAGCTCTGACAAACTACTAACTTGCTGTTGATGATCTATAAAGCCATAACCTTGGTAAATACCATTTTCAATCAAAACAAAAGATTTTTCTTCTTCGTTTCTCCCTCTTTGAGGAATCACATAACTTTTAGTGTCGTTAGACATATAGTCAATCGCTTTTTTCACCCTCTCATTATAGCTTTCCAGTGATTCTTCTCCACGACATATCCCTTTACATTTTTTGATCTGATAATGGAAACAAGAATTCACGTTTGATTGCAAATGGCAATATTTAGGGCACAATTCAAATTCATCACAAAGACGTTCCATAAATAGCCGGCTTTCAGTCGTATTATAAAACTTCATGATAGGATTGGGTACATTTTTTAAACTATTCCAGGCCAAATGAATCAGGCCTGATCTATCTTCATAAGAAAAAATACCATAGCCTTCATTATTTCTCCTTTGGGCCCTGTTATATACCGGGTAGTGTTTTTTGATTTCTGATGATTCCAATAACAAAGCTACCAATTCACTTCCTGTTATTTCATAAGTGACATTAACCGTTTGCTGGCACATGGCAACTTCACGATTTTTCTTATCATAAAAATGACTCAAGACTCTTTTCTTAATGTTTAAAGCTTTTCCTACATAAAGGATCTCTTCTTTTTCATCTCTGAAATAGTAGATACCTGTTCTTTCAGGTAATTGGTCAAAAATATCTTTTGGCAGCCCGGGAGGTAAGGTAGCCTGCCTGGATCCAGTCTTTAAAAAAGAAGTAAACACTTTCTGTTCAGTATCCAGTTTTAGTAATCGTTCAAAAAGCAGGGTCGTTGCTTTTGTATCACCCATGGCACGGTGTCTGTCATTCAAAGGTATACCAATCGCAGCGCAAAGTTTTCCCAAACTGTAGGAGGGAAGCCCTGGTATCAATTTACGAGAGAGACGTACCGTGCACAATTTTTTACGTTTATAGGGAAAACCAAGATCTGCAAATTCTTTATGAATCACATTATAATCGAAGTTCACATTGTGGGCCACAAAGACACAGTCAGTTGTTATTTCAATCACATCCTTGGCAATTTCATAGAATTTCGGTGCATCAGCTACCATCTGATCATTGATCCCGGTCAATCTGGTAATGGCATATGGAATAGCAGATTCAGGATTTACAAGGCTATGGTATTCTCTGATGACCTGTTTCCCGTCATGAACCAGAATTGCAATTTCGGTGATACGGTTTCCCTGAATCCCCATACCGGTGGTCTCAACATCAATGATCGCGTATTTTATTACTGTAGTATTCATCTAAAAGGGCACAACATCCCAAACCAATTAAAATCACTTCTAAAATAAGAAAGATATTTTTCTTTATTTTGAATTATCTTAGATTCTTAAAAGATTTTTATGGAAGAACATTTTTTTCAATGTCCTTATTGCTGGGAGACTATATC
>CBDULU010000341.1:0-2692 GCA_965368155.1 uncultured Flavobacteriaceae bacterium | reverse complement strand
CTGTAAAATTTAAACTGAAACTCCCTACTTTCTATAGCAGTGAAATTTAATAGTCTCCCAAAGTTTCAGGGTTTTGAGCCAGAGCAACTTCTAATTGCTCATCATTTGGAGCTTTACCATGCCAAGCATGTGTCCCCATCATAAAATCGACGCCATTTCCCATTTCAGTGTGCAATAAAATACTAACAGGTTTTCCTTTACCGGTTTCACTTTTGGCTTGTTCTAATGCTTTGATGATGCTTTCAATGTCATTTCCATTTTGTACTTCAAGTACCTTCCATCCAAAAGCTTCAAACTTATCTTTTAGGTTACCCAATGGCATCACGTCATCTGTGGCTCCATCGATCTGTTTTAAATTGTAATCTACAGTGGCAATCAAATTGTCAACCTTCTTACCGGCTGCATACATCAATGCCTCCCAAACTTGTCCTTCCTGTAATTCACCATCACCGTGAAGCGTATATACCAAATGATCATCTCCATTAAGCTTTTTTGCACTTGCAGCTCCAATCGCTACAGACAATCCTTGCCCCAAAGAACCGGCAGACATTCTTACTCCTGGCAGTCCTTCGTGAGTTGTCGGGTGCCCTTGAAGTCGGGTATTGATCTTTCTGAAAGTCGCCAATTCCTCTACAGGAAAAAAACCACTTCTCGCCAATACACTATATAAAACCGGAGAAATATGTCCGTTTGATAAAAAGAACAGATCCTCTCCTTTTCCATCCATGTCAAAATCAGTAGAATATTCCATCACTTCCTGATACAAAACCGTCATAAACTCTGTACATCCTAAAGATCCTCCAGGGTGGCCTGAATTCACAGCATTTACCATCCTTACGATATCTCTTCTTACCTGAGTTGAAAAATCTTTTAATTCATTTATTGTAGGCATCCTATATAGTTTTAAGCTTGGCAAAAATACTAAACTCAACTCAATATTTTCAGCAAAAAAAAATTTATTTATGAGTCAAGATGCACGAACAAATGTCACTGCGGCATTGAGGAGAAATAAAAGAATCACAACTATTTGATTCGCCTAAATGAGAAATAACACACCTTATTTCAAACAAATAGTAATGCTTCTGGCTTTTTATCGACGCAATACAGATGAATGGAACTTTAAACTATGTTTAACAATTGTTACAATGCATTTTAAGAGGAAAAACCTAAATTTGTACGATTTTTAAAAAAAAACTGATGAAGAAATTAATTATGATACTAGCCGCAATTGCGCTGGTTTCCTGTAATGAAAAGTCAAACAATCCTTACGTTACCCTGCAGGGCAATATAGCCAACTCAAATATGGACAGTATTGTTATACTAGGAAGAAATTTTGAAAAACATATCAAAGTAAATAGCGATGGATCCTTTCAGGACACCTTAAAGGTTACTGATGGCTTTCACGGAATAAACAACGGTACGGCCCAATCATTTTTATACCTGAAAACGGTTATGATATGACTGTTGATTTTGATATGAATAATTTTCCCGGATCTATTGAATTTGAAGGGCAAGGTGCTGAGACCAATAATTATCTAACAATGAAGTTGCAATTCATTAAAGATGAGAACATTAGTAATTATGCTAGTTTCTTTGAATTGGAAAAGGAACCCTTTGATGCTAAAATTGCAGATTTAAAGAAAAGAATGGATGATATGTTGACCAATGCAAAGGGTCTTGATGCTGAAGTTGTTAAAATGGAAAAAGAGGCCAATGACAAAATGATCATATTCTTTCAGGACAATTATGCGACAGAACACGAAAACTTAATTGGCTTAAGTAAGGGAGATCCTTCTCCGGGATTTAATTATCCGGATAAAAACGGTAACAATGTTTCTTTGACAGATCTTAAAGGGAAATATGTATATATCGATGTATGGGCAACTTGGTGCGGGCCTTGTAAAAGAGAAATCCCTTATTTAAAGGAAATGGATGAGGAATTTAAAGGAAAGGATATCGCCTTTGTAAGCCTCTCAATTGATAAAATGGAACACAAAGAAAAGTGGTTAAAAATGATCGAAGATGAAGATCTAAAGGGAATCCAGATCATGGCCGATCAGGATTGGAATTCTGATTTCGTTACCGCGTATAAAATTCAAGGTATTCCAAGATTCATTTTGTTGGATAAAGAAGGTAATATTGTTAATTCAAATGCGCCACGCCCTTCTGATCCTGGGCTTAAAGAAGTTTTAAAGACACTTGAACTTTAAAATCGCTATAAAGTTTTAACTAGCCTCTGAAAATTCAGAGGCTTTTTTTTGCGCTGTTTTTTTGATTGCCGATGCTATAATCAATTATCGTTCTAATTCTTCATTCACACTTTCAAATCAAGGTACTTTATGGCATAAAAGAAGCCAAAAAGTCAGTTAACACCTTATATTTCAGTCATATTGGCACAGATTTACTTAAAAACATTTGTGGAACATATTTTGACTCAAACACAGTGAACCTAAATGAAAAACAAATGAATTTTAATAATTTCACTATAAAATCACAGGAAGCAGTGCAAAGGGCTCAGCAAATTGCACAGGGCTTTGGGCATCAACAAATAGAGAATGCCCATGTATTAAAAGGTATTTTGGAAGTAGACGAAAATGTAACGCCTTTTATTCTTAAAAAACTAGGCGTGAATGTTGAACTTTTCAACAGTACTCTGGATAATATTATTCAAAGCTTTCCAAAGGTGGAAGGT
>CBDULU010000340.1:0-2703 GCA_965368155.1 uncultured Flavobacteriaceae bacterium | reverse complement strand
AATTTTCAATAGAGATAATTAGAAGAAGGTCCGTATCAAACGAATTCCACTTATTATAGTTGAAGATTACTTTTACAGCTATTATACTGCTGATTTTATCCCCATAAAATGACTAGAACAGCCGATACTGAAACCACAGCCATTAAAATTTCATTAAATCTTTTACCCTCTAGAATATTTACTAGATTGATTGTTTGATTATTGTTTGATTCTTTTTTTGAAATTGAAGTGTTCATTGGACTAATATTTTTTTTTCGACATGTAAAGTTACTACTCTTCTCTACAAAAAATATGATATATATCAGTGCCCCAGTAATTTGTATTACTATGAGTTTTATGCTGTTCTGCCTACAGCCCTCTCAATGATTTAAATGTAGTATTTTTGTCAATGAAAGACCAAACTAAACGTTTAAGAACACTCATTTCATTATGGTCTGCGCCTTAGTGATTTACAAAGAAACCTTTATGAAAGGGATAAAATTATCGATTTTACTGTTATTCATCTTAACGCTTGCCTTAGGCTGCGATGATGATGAACAAAACATGAATCAAAATCTAATTTCGGGATCATCTGTCACCCCTTCAGATAACTTATTGAGTATGCAATCATATTCCTATCTTGCTTTAGGTGATTCTTATACCATAGGTCAGGGTGTTGACGAGGAGGCCCGATGGCCCAATCAATTAAAAACCGAATTAAAGAAAAAATTAATTGACCTAAATACGGTTGACATTATTGCCCAAACAGGATGGACCACCAATGATCTTATACGCGCCATTAATACCCAAAAGCCTGGCCAGTATGACCTGGTTTCACTTTTGATTGGGGTCAATAACCAATATCAAAAGAAACCTTTTACGCAATTTGAAAAAGAATTTGATGAACTTCTTGATATGGCAATCGAGTTGGCAGGCGGAAAACATAGCGTTTTTATTGTGTCTATCCCAGATTATGGGGTCACGCGCTTTGGTTCGGGAGATCCTGGCGGAATTGGCTCAGAAATTAACAGCTATAACGGTTATATCCAACAACAATGTATTAAAAGAGAGATTCTTTTTATAGATGTGACCGGTATTTCAAGAGATTTAGGTTCTACTGATGGCGCTCTGGCCGGTGACGGTTTACATCCTAGTAGCACGCAGTATACTAAATGGGTGGAAAAGATACTCCCCGAGGTAAACAACTTGCTGAAAAAAAGAAATGATTAGGTGTTTCCATAGGATTTTTGTCCTTCGAATAGATCAAAAATAAAAAACCGGTTGCAGAAAACTATAACCGGTTTTTTAGAGGGGAAAAGTGATTTATTTGAATCAAATCTACCATCCATTTATACACCAGGAAATGATCTGGGTCAATAGATAAATTGATTGTCATCAATTTGCCAAACACATTTTGTTTTTGAACAAATAGATCATGTTTACAACTACTCCTTCCAAAAGGGAATAATATCGGTTTCCGTAAACACCAGGGTGTCTTTCCCCTTTCTAATTCTAGGAAATAATACATTTATTTTTAAGGCATGCTCTCCCCTTGGCAAGAAACTGACATCAAAAATGGTGGCCAAGCCTTTGTTTTTCCTTTGAGAATGATCAAAAAATCTGTATTTCAAATTATCTAATAGGCTGTCATTGACATATATCTGAAATCTTTGACTATGGCAATCCAAAGCCGCAACTGCGTTCATGGTATCGCGAGCCTCATCGTCAGTTGCAAAGAAAAAAACACCTTTTTTTGCCGGTGCGATATCTGGGCATAACTGTGCAATTACTTGATCATCGGTTCTTCCATTATAAGGCAAATACAACTCCACAAAACTATTTTTTACAAATTTTGAACTGATACTAGCCGAGCCCACAAGTTTGTTTCCGTTCCAAGTATCATCATAATAGTCATTCCCCAGTGTTTGCTTATCACGTTGATCGGGAAGGTAGGCTTGGGTTTCAAATCTCATGGAAGAAATTAAGATAAAAACAAGCGAATAAGGAATTAAAAACAATACGACCTTGCGTCCATACCTATTGTCAATCAGGTTATAGTATAAAGGCCTGTACACAAATGACAAAGTCACAATACTAAAAAACCGATAGATGGGATAATACAATCCTGAAATACTCTTTCTTTTTTTGATCCAACCCAAAGTGATAAAATCAATAAAATACAGCAAACCTCCAAAAAGATATAAGATTAAGACCGGAATTACCAAAGCAAGCCAACCATTATGGAAATTACCTTCAATCATATCTATGGTGAGGGCAAGAAATACGATTCCTACTACAAATAACCCCATAGATATAAGGATAAATATGATCAGAAAAGTAAAACCGAACACGATACTGCAGAGTTGTTCAAGTTTCTCAATATAGGCGTCAAAACTTACAATTCTTTTTTTGAGAAACCGATCAAACTTGGGGCTAAAATTTAGTATATCAAATTCAATTTCACCCGAAACATATCGAATTCCAATGGTACTGATCCATAAACCTCTTAACAAGACATGCAGAATCAAATTTATAATAAGCACATACCAGGCACCTAATAAAATTTGAAATGGAAGAATCAAAGTGCCAAAATAACTACTCCCGGTGGTCAAAAGATAGATCTGGTATTCAAAACTATCTAACTGATCATAGGCTCCAGCCAATAAGAATATAGCGAAACCAGAAATCAACAATTCCAGCTGCCAGCTTTCCTGCTGCAATATC
>CBDULU010000339.1:0-2714 GCA_965368155.1 uncultured Flavobacteriaceae bacterium | reverse complement strand
TATTGCCGTTCTTCAATAACCATTGTATTTTTGAAGAAAAACGAAGGTGTAGTGATCCTAGCTGAGTATACAAGTTCAAAATTCATAGTTGAAGGACATACCGACAGCACTGGTAGCGATAAAATCAATAGTGAATTATCTCAAAAAAGAGCGGATGCAGTAATGAATTATTTAATTGAAAATGGTTTTCCTGCTGAGAATATTGAAGCCGTAGGTTACGGTTCTTCAAAACCAATTGGAGATAATGCTACTTCTAAAGGTCGTCAGGCCAATAGAAGGGTAGAGATCTATACCAAAAAGTAAGAGTTCACTCACCAATTTTAAAAACCGCTTTTTTAAGCGGTTTTTTTTTGACAAAATGTCAATAACTTTTATTGCCGTTCTTCAATAACCATTGTATTTTTGAAGAAAAACGAAGGTGTAGTGAGTAGTTATTTGGACGAGTTAAACGAGGCGCAAAAGGAGGCAGTTCTTCAAAAGGAAGGACCCATGATCATCATTGCTGGAGCCGGATCCGGTAAGACCAGAGTGCTGACCTATAGAATTGCACATTTGATGAAAAACGGCATAGATCCGTTTAATATTCTGTCACTTACTTTTACCAATAAAGCAGCTAAGGAAATGAAAAGCCGGATTGCCGGCGTTGTAGGGCCAAGTGAAGCCAAAAATTTATGGATGGGCACCTTTCACAGTGTTTTTGCAAGAATATTGAGAAGTGAGGCAGAGAAATTAGGTTATCCATCTAATTTTACGATATATGATACGCAGGATTCAGTAAGACTGATCTCTTCCATCATCAGGGAATTACAACTTGAAAAAGATAAGTATAAACCCAAACAGGTTTTAGGAAGGATCTCACAATTTAAGAACAGTTTGATTACCGTAAGGGCCTATTACCAAAACCCTGAGGTCATGGAGGCGGATAAAGTATCCGGAAGGCCAAAAATAGGCACGATCTATAAAGAATATGTAGATCGCTGTTTTAAAGCAGGGGCCATGGATTTTGATGACCTTCTTTTAAGGACCAACGAATTGCTGACGCGATTTCCTGAGGTTCTGGCAAAGTATCAGGACAGGTTTCGCTATATATTAGTTGATGAGTATCAGGATACGAATCATTCTCAATACCTTATCGTAAGAGCCTTGGCAGACAGATATCAGAACATCTGTGTAGTTGGTGATGACAGTCAGAGTATCTATGCCTTTAGAGGGGCAAATATTCAGAATATACTCAACTTTCAAAAGGACTATGATGATGTGAAGATTTTCAAGCTTGAGCAAAATTACCGGTCATCAAGTAATATTGTCCAGGCCGCTAATAGCGTAATCGATAAGAATAAGACAAAACTGGATAAGGAAATCTGGACAGCTAATCTGGATGGCGAGTTGATCAAAGTGATGCGTACCTTTTCGGAAGGTGATGAAGGTCGTTTTGTAGCAAGTTCTATTTTTGAGAATAAGATGCAGCATCAATTACCGAATAATAATTTCACCGTGCTGTATCGAACCAACGCACAATCAAGAGCTATTGAAGATGCTTTAAGGAAGAAAAACATCAAGTATAGGATCTACGGGGGTTTGTCATTTTACCAAAGAAAGGAGATCAAGGATACTTTGGGATATTTGAGATTGTTGATCAATCCGAATGATGAAGAAGCGTTGAAGCGAGTCATCAATTATCCGGCAAGAGGAATTGGTCAAACCACTATTGACAGATTGGTTATTGCCGCCAATCAATACAATGTTTCAATTTTCGAATTACTTTTTCAATTGGATAGTCTTTCGATCAACATCAATTCAGGGATAAAAACCAAGCTGGTTAATTTTCGGGATATGATCAGGAGTTTTCAAATCGAAGCCCAATCAAAAAATGCTTTTGAGATGGCCGATCTGGTGCTTAAGAAAACAAGGTTGATCAGAGATTTAGAAAGTGAAGGTACTCCTGAGGCTGTGAGCAGAGTGGAAAATGTACAGGAATTAATGAACGGGATCAAAGATTTTATCGAAGAGCAAAAAGAAAAGGAAGAAGACGCATCCTTGGCATTTTTCTTAGAGGACGTTGCTCTGGCAACCGATTTTGATCAGGAAAAAGATGACGTACCAAGGGTCTCCCTGATGACGATACATCTCGCCAAGGGTTTGGAATTTCCATATGTATATATTGTTGGCTTGGAAGAGAATCTTTTTCCATCTGCCATGAGCATGAATACCAGAAGTGAAATTGAAGAGGAGCGAAGACTGTTCTATGTGGCACTTACAAGGGCAGAAAAACAAGTGTATCTCTCTTATGCACAATCCAGATACCGATGGGGAAAACTTATTGATTGTGAGCCTAGTCGCTTCCTGGAAGAGATCGATGAGAAATTTATTGATTATATAACTCCTCGGAAAGAAGTAGTTAAGAGCAATTCATTTATAGATAAAGATATTTTTGGCATCCCTGATCAAAATACGATCAGATTTAAGAAACCCATTCAAAAGAAAGTAGAAAAATTTATCAAGAAGCCTTTGACCAAACCTGTAAAGACAATTCCACCTGCGAATCTAAAAAAAGTAGCAGATTTAGGGGGCTCTCAAAATCTGTTTGACAATAATCTTTTACAGGGAAATACCGTAGAGCATGCCAAATTTGGAAGAGGAGAAGTGCTATCAATTGAAGGAGCTGGAAACAACAAAAAGGCCGAGATTAAATTTGATTCAGGCGATACCAAGAA
>CBDULU010000338.1:0-2726 GCA_965368155.1 uncultured Flavobacteriaceae bacterium | reverse complement strand
TATCCAGGCAGATATCTATCATTTTCACGATCTGTGGATCAATAGAATAGGTCCTAAATTGAAGAAATTTACTCATAAACCAGTTGTTTTTTATGATGCCAGGGAGCCTTATGCAGCCGATTACTTGTCTTATGTGAAAACCCCATTTCCTTTTCTCCTTCAATTGTTTGCCTCTAAATTGGATCGATGGGAAAAGAGGCAGGCGAAAAATTATGATCTTGTGATCGCTAATGAACTTACTGTGCAGCAAAATTTTGCAAAAGTGATAGGAGAGGAGCGATCTGTAGTGTTATACAACTATACTGATCTGATCGATAAAACCGAGCCTGTACCGATTAATGAAAAAATATATGATTTGATTTATTGCGGCGCAGTTACCAGGTTAAGAGGTGCTTTTGAAATAGTGAAAGCGGTAAATATGGTCAAAGAAGAACTTCCGAATATAAAGGTCTTATTTTTAGGAAACTATTTTCCTATTTCTTTTAAAGACGAGCTTCAAACTTTTATCAATAAAAACAACCTGAATGATCTTGTCGAGCTCAAGGATGCTGTTCCTTATAAAGAAGTAGCTCATTATTATAGTTTGAGTAAAATCGGATTGGTGCTTTTACAGCGTGTAAAAACTTTTGAGATCAGTATGCCTATCAAGATTTTTGAATATATGGCCTTTGGTTTACCGGTGATCGGAAGTAATTTTGGTCATATGAAAGGGTATATACAAAAAGATTCATGTGGAATTACAGTGCCACCTGATAATAGCAGAGCCATAGCTGATGCGATTTTGTCATTAATGAAGAATGATGATCTATACCAATTTTACAGTAACAACGGTCGACAGGCTTCTTTAACCAAATACAAGTGGGAATTTGAATTTAACAAGTTACTATTGTATTATAAAAAAGCCCTGGATGACCGGTGACCAAATGCATATCAAATCTACTTTTAAGAAAGATTTTTTCTGGTATGCTTTGGGCTCTATACTTCCCATGTTTATAGGGTTCATTAAAACTCCTGTCTTTACCAGGCATTTTGACACAGAAGCTTTTGGTCAGTTGGGAATAGTAAGTATTTCATTTTCATTTTTAGGGATGATGCTTTTTTCATGGATAAGTTCTTGCCTCTGGCGATATTACAGTAGTTATAGAAGTTCCGAAGGTTTGACCATTCTTTATTCGAACCTGCTTTTCTTGTTTACAATTTCATTGATATTGTTAGGATTTATTGCCGCAATATGGTTTATGGAGTCTGATACAGACCTTATCAAGGAATTGGTTTTTTATTCATTTTTACAATTGATATTCAATCAATTGTTTCTTGCCTATATGGTAGTCATACGACTCACTGGAAAATCCAGGTATTATACAGTTTTTCAGGCTATAAGAGCTTTGTTGAGTTTGTCACTGGCCTTGTTGTTGGTGTTCTATTTTGATATAGGGATTAGTGCTTTGGTGAGTAGTTTGGTTTTGATTGATGCGGGTTCTATAGTACTATTGCTACTGGTAAATCCAGCGGAAATAAAGGCTCATTTTAGTCAAATCAATAAACCTACACTGAAGAAGTTGTTGAGATACGGAAGTTTGGGGTTTATATTAAATATCAGTCTTTTGGCTGTTTCATATAGTGATCGTTATGTGATTGCCCTATATCATGATTTGGAGCAGGTGGGCATCTATGACCAGGTTTCCAAAATCGCTCAATTGTCAATAATGGCTTTGATCACGGTGTATTTCAACACCATAAATCCTGCCTTGCTAAAGGCTCTTGATTCGGATTTTAAAGGCTCTCTAACCAAGATGCAGAACTACCTCTATCCATTTATATTGATTGGAGTTCCAATAGTTGTCTACCTCAGTATTTTATCTGAAGAAATAGCAGGGGTGTTGCTCGGCATAAATTTTAGGGAAGGATATGTAATGATGCCTTATATTTTTCTGGCTACTTATTTGCATGGACTGTCTAATTTTTTCGAATTAAGATTGAAATTTTCAAATCAATTGAAATGGCTTGGCGGAATTGCTGTAATCACAGCCTTGTTGAATATATTGTTGAATTTGGTCTTTGTGGCCAAGTTTGGTTATCAATGGGCCGCTTATACCACCTTGATCTCCTATTTGTTTATGGTATTACTTTTTTATTATCGAGATAAAGAAGTTTTGAAACTAGCAAGTGGAAAACGAAGCATCCTCTTGAAAATGTTTTTGTTATTAACATTCCAATACCTGATATTTACCATATTCGTTGATAAAATGGAACTGCAAAGGGAACTTAGAATTGCTATAGGGCTTATATTTGCCCTGGTGTATTTTCTTTATTTCAAGAAGTCTATTACTGAGTTGAAAATACCTGTAAATTGAAACAACATGAATATCAAACATATTTTTTTTGACCTTGACCATACTTTATGGGATTTTGAAACAAATTCAAACAAGACCTTTTCCTATATATTTGAAAGAAATAATCTTCAGATAAATTTTGATGCGTTTATTGAAGTATACCAGCCCATTAATTTTCGGTATTGGAAACTTTTTCGCGAGGATAAGGTAAGCAAGAAAGACTTGCGTTACGGAAGGTTAAGAGAAGCCTTTGATGCCATAGGATATCAGGTTAATGATGAAATGATACATTTGCTCTCGGAAGAATATATTAGGTTCCTGGCTGATCACAATGCCTTATTTGATAATGCTCTTGACGTACTTGACTATTTAAAGCCCCAGTATCAGATGCAT
>CBDULU010000337.1:0-2736 GCA_965368155.1 uncultured Flavobacteriaceae bacterium | reverse complement strand
GAAACAGCTTCTCTGGAGGCTTTTCATTCGATGAAAAATAGTGATCATTATACTGTTCTCAACCATAACTCGTATGGTACCTATATGGACAAGTTCGATTATAAAACCCTTGAAAAAGTGGAAACTGTCGTCTTGGGAAAAGACCTTGAGGGAATTAAGTACTTTGAGGATTACACCTTTAGTCCGGATGAAACCAAGTTAATCATCGGGATCAATCTTGAGCCTATCTATCGACGATCTAAACAGGGGCAGTATTACGTATATGATCTTTCCGGTAAAACACTCGAGATCATTTCTGAAATGAATATTCAAGAGCCTACTTTTTCTCCTGATGGTGAAAAAATAGCTTATGTGCATAAAAACAATATTTACATCAAAAACCTTATTTCCAAGGAAACCATTCAAATTACCACTGATGGTGAAAAAAATAAAATCATCAATGGAATTTCAGATTGGGTTTATGAAGAAGAATTTTCACTGGTAAGAGCATTTGAATGGAATGCCTCTTCAAATAAACTGGCCTTTATCCGATTTGATGAAACTGATGTTCCTGAGTTTTCTATGGATGTTTACGAAGATGGTTTGTACCCAAGCAAACAAACTTTCAAGTATCCCAAAGCCGGAGAAAAAAATTCATTGGTTAGTCTTCACTTATATGACCTTGTGAAAAAAGAAAAATCTCGGATTGATCTCAAATCATTTGAGCCATATTATATCCCCAGAATTCAATGGACCCAGGAAGTTGATCAACTGGTCATAACCACAATCAACAGACATCAAAATAACTTGAACCTTATTTCATTCTTTGCAGACAAAAACGAAACGAGTTTACTGTTAAATGAAAAAGATGCCGCCTATGTGAACATTAAGGATGACCTGACTTTTCTACATGACAATAGCTTTATCTGGAGCAGTGAAAGTGATGGCTTTAACCATTTGTATCATTATGACAGCAACGGAAAGTTGAAAAATCAGATCACAACCGGCAATTGGGAAGTAACAACATATTATGGTTTTGATAAAAAAACAAAAAGAGTCTTTTATCAATCAACTGAAGAAGGCTCTATCAACAGAAGTATCTATTCTATTGATATTTCAGGGAAGAAAAAGAAAAAACTGAACAATTTTGTGGGTATCAACTCAGCTGCTTTTAGTAACAGTTTCAATTATTTTGTCAATACCTATTCAAGCGCTATTAATCCTACTGTATATCATTTGATAGATGCTAAAACAGGGGCTGAAATAAAAGAGATCAAAAATAATCTGGCCCTGGCGGATCAATTGGTTGCATACGATCTTCCTGTCAAAGAATTCAGTACTGTCAAAACTCAAAACGGTGAATTCAATATGTGGATGATCAAACCAAAAGATTTTGACCCCAATAAAAAATACCCTCTTTTAATGTTTCAATATTCTGGTCCGGGTTCTCAAACTGTCTCCAATCGTTGGAACTCGGTAAGAGGTCATGATTATTGGCATATGATGCTGAGTCAGAAGGGATACATAATTGCCTGTGTTGATGGAAGAGGTACGGGCTATAAAGGGCGGGACTTTGAAAAAGTAGTCTATAAGGAATTGGGTAAATTTGAGATTGAGGATCAAATTGAATCGGCCATTGAATTGGGTAAAAGAAACTATATTGATGAAAACAGAATAGGAATTTGGGGATGGAGTTATGGTGGATTTATGAGTTCTCTTGCAATTACCAAGGGGGCAGATGTCTTTAAAATGGCTAGTGCCGTGGCCCCTGTCACCTCTTGGAGGTATTACGATACAGTATACACAGAAAGATATATGCAAACGCCTCAGGAAAACCCTTCTGGTTATGACGAGAATTCTCCTGTGAATTTCGCTGATCTGCTAAAAGGAGATTATTTATTGATCCATGGAACCGGTGATGATAATGTACATGTACAGAATTCTATGCAAATGATCAATGCGCTGATACAGGCGAATAAAGAATTTGATTTTTTTGCATATCCCGATAGGGCCCATGGTATTTCTAAAGGAAGAAACACCCGATTACACCTTTTCAAAAAAATGACTACTTTTATTGACCGTTCTCTTGGAAATAAAGGAGAAAAACAGGAATAATAATCAACTAATTCTAAACTAATTTTTATGACATCCATAACAAAATCACCTGAGCAAAAAGAACTTTTTGGTCATCCCGTTGGACTTTTTATCCTGTTTTTTACAGAAATGTGGGAGCGTTTTTCATACTATGGAATGAGGGCGATCCTCGTACTGTATTTAGTTCAAGCTACTACAGATACAAATCCTGGTTTGGGATGGACTAATGGAGAAGCTCTTGCCTTATACGGATGGTATACCATGCTGGTTTATGTGGCTTCAATTCCCGGAGGATGGATCGCAGATAAATTTCTGGGTCAGAAAAAATCAGTGTTATACGGCGGAATTTTACTTGTTGCCGGACACAGTATTTTGGCGATAGAAGAATACTGGGCATTTTACACAGGCTTGGGCCTAATTGTGGCAGGAGTGGGTATGCTAAAGCCCAATATTTCTACAATGGTAGGTGGATTATACAGACAAGGAGATATCCGAAGAGATAAAGGGTTTACCATCTTTTACATAGGGATCAACGTAGGTGCCTTTTTATCAAGTTTAATTGTTGGTTATGTGGGAGAAGTACACGGCTGGCATTATGGATTTGGTTTGGCTGGTATTGGGATGGCCATGGGATTAATTCAATACCTTTTGGGTCAGAAATAT
>CBDULU010000336.1:0-2746 GCA_965368155.1 uncultured Flavobacteriaceae bacterium | reverse complement strand
GATCAACCCGTTGTTTATCTCAATACAAAAGGAATCGAGATCGTCGATAAAAATTCGGAATCGGTTTGGGTAAAAGCTCAGGCTGGAGAAAATTGGCATGAGTTTGTATGCTGGTGCCTTGAAAACAACTTCGGTGGTCTGGAAAACCTGTCTCTTATACCCGGAAATGTCGGAACCTCTCCTATGCAGAATATTGGCGCCTACGGGATAGAAATAAAAGATTCTTTTGAATCTCTTGAAGCTTTGGAGATCAGCAGTGGAAAGATTCAAACTTTTTATATGAATGACTGCGCTTTTGGCTACCGTGAATCTGTATTTAAAAATACCTTAAAAGGACAGTATATCATCGTTAATGTCACCTTTAGATTGACGGTCAAAGATCATGTGATCAATGATCATTATGGGGCCATTAGAGAACAGTTAAAAATTGCCAAAGTGGTTGACCCTGGGATCCATGACATTTCCAATGCTGTTATTGCCATTCGAAAATCCAAATTACCTGACCCTAAAGAAATAGGTAACAGTGGTAGTTTTTTTAAAAATCCTGTCATCTCAGCAGCTCATTTTCTAAAATTGCAGACAGAATATCCCGAGATTCCACATTATAAATTGTCTGACGAGCAGATCAAAGTTCCGGCCGGATGGCTGGTGGAAAAATCCGGATTTAAAGGAAAACGGTTTGGTGATGCGGGTGTTCATGAAAAACAGGCCCTTGTTCTTGTGAATTATAACAATGCCCGGGGTAATGAAATCTTGTCTTTGGCAAAAACCATACAGAAAACAGTTGCTGAGGAATTTGAAATTGACCTTGAAATGGAAGTAAACATTGTTTAAAAACCTTATGGGTTCGTTTACTGCTTAGTTCAAAACAAGACTTCCTGCCATAAAATATTGGTTTTAACAACTATTTGTAAAATTCCTCTAAAGACCTAACATAAGTCATAAAATACTTGTCATATATTTTATTAACTTTATACGAGAGAACTTCTAAAGACTAATTCCATGAAAATATATGACGAAAAACACATCAAAAATGTTGCATTTGTTGGCGCCCATAACAGCGGCAAGACCACGCTTGCCGAAACTATGTTATTTGAAGCCGGACTGATCAATCGCCGAGGTACCGTGGAGGACAAAAATACAGTTGCCGATTATCACGAGATTGAACACGAAAGAGAAACTTCCATATTCGCCACTCCCCTCCATACAGAATGGAGAAATTACAAAATCAACATTATTGACACTCCTGGCTTAGATGATTTTATTGGAGAAATTGCATCAACGATGAGAGTTGCGGATTCCCTTGTAACGGTTATCAATGCCCAGCAAGGAGTTGAAATAGGAACAGAAATCATTTGGCAATATATTAATAAATTTAGCCGACCTACCCTATTTGTCGTCAATCAAATAGATCATCCTCAGGCTAATTTTGATTCAAGTTATCAAAGTATTGTCAACCTGGTAGGAAATAATGCCGTTAAGATTCAATATCCAATTATGATGGATGGGGCTCAATGCATTATTGATGTCTTAAAAATGAAAATGTATAAATTTAAGCCGGAAGGTGGTAAGCCTGAAAAATTAGACATTCCAGAAAACGAAAAAGAAACCGCTGATTTCCTTCATAATGAGCTAGTGGAAAAAGCTGCAGAGAACGATGAAGAACTCATGGAACTCTATTTTGATAAAGGCACATTGAATGAAGATGAAATGAGAAAAGGTATACAAAAGGGTATGCTACATCATGAACTATTCCCGGTATTTTGCGTATCTGCTTTGAACGACATGGGTACAGGACGTTTAATGGGCTTTATTGATAACGTGGCTCCAGCTGCTGCCGATCTTAAACCGGAACAAAGCCTTGAGGGCAATGAGGTTTTTTGCAAAGCAGATGAACCCACTGCTCTTTTTATATTTAAAACCTTTCATGAACCCAATTTGGGACAGATCACTTTTTTTAAGGTGAAATCTGGAGAAGTAAATCAAAATGACAGGCTAAAGAATTCGAGAAATGGAGAATTGGAAAGTTTGAATCAACTCTTTATCATGGATGGTAAAAAAAGACATCCCGTTGACAAACTCACTGCTGGGGATATTGGAGCTACTTTAAAGCTTAAAAATACAGAAACCAATGACACCTTGCGATCACCTAAAGATGAAATTACCATAAAACCTATTATTTTTCCACAACCCAGAATCAGAAAAGCTATTGAAGCAGAGAATAAAAAGGATGAGGAAAAGTTGAACGAGGTGCTTAAAAAGATCCATAGCCAGGACCCAACAGTAACTGTTAAATTCAGCAATGAATTAAAACAACAGATCTTGTCCTGTCAAGGAGAATTGCATTTGGCGACTATTGACTGGACCCTTCAACATATTTATGGTATAAAAGCTGTTTTTAACCAACCACGTGTTGCTTATAGAGAAACCATTCAGCGGGCTGCCACACAGAGCTATAAACACAAAAAACAATCTGGTGGTTCAGGACAGTTTGGAGAGGTTCATTTAAAAATAGAGCCCTGGTCTGAAGGTATGGAAGAACCCGAAGGATTCAACATTAGAGGCAAGGAAGAAATCGATTTGAAATGGGGAGGCAAACTCGTTTATTACAATTGTATCACCGGTGGTGTTATTGACACGCGTTATTTACCTGCCATCATGAAAGGTATTCTCGAAGTCATGGAAGAAGGACCTCTGACAGGTTCTTACGCTCGAGATATCAGGGTAATGGTTTTTGATGGAAAAA
>CBDULU010000335.1:0-2747 GCA_965368155.1 uncultured Flavobacteriaceae bacterium | reverse complement strand
CGATCCTCATTCGGTATATATTTCAGCCAATGAATTGGCGGGTGTGTCAGAATCCATGAATGGTAAATTCGTTGGAATTGGGATTCAGTTCAGGATGTATAAGGATTCCCTGACAGTGGTCAAGGTGCTTGATAATGGCCCAAGTAAAAAGGCAGGTATCAAGGCGGGTGACAGAATTTTAGTAGCGAATAATGATACCCTTTTCGGCAAAGAGATAGAAAGTGATTACATTCTAAAAACGCTAAAAGGAAAACCCAATACCTCTGTTGATCTTGTGGTTTACAGAAAGTCTGAGCAAAGGGAGCTTCCATTTACTATACGTAGAGGAGAGGTTCCAATTAGCAGCGTAGATGCGCATTATATGCTCAATGATGAATTGGGATATATAAAGATCAACAAATTTGCCGCGACTACCTATGATGAATTTAAGGATGCCTTGGATGAACTATTGGATAGCGGGATGAAGAAATTAGTGCTGGACCTTAGGCATAATCCAGGCGGCTATTTACAAGTAGCCACACAAATCATTGATGAATTCCTCGAAGAGGGCAAACTCATTGTATTTACAAAAAATAAAAAGGAGCGTATAGATGAAACCTTTGCTACCAGTAAAGGTGATTTTGAAGACGGCCATGTTTTTGTTTTGATCAATGGAGCTTCTGCTTCTGCCAGTGAGATTGTTGCAGGTGCTTTGCAGGATAATGACAAAGGAACCATTGTAGGCCGAAGATCATTTGGGAAAGGTCTGGTACAGCAAGAAATGCAATTAGGTGACGGATCTGCGGTAAGACTTACCGTGTCCAGATATTATACGCCAACAGGAAGGTCTATTCAAAAACCCTATGAAAATAAAGGTAATGGCGAATACTTCAACGATTTTCAGGAGCGCTATCACGGGGGTGAATTAATGAGTGCAGACAGCATTAAAGTAGTTGATTCTCTTAAATACGAAACACCCAAAGGGAAAATTGTATATGGAGGAGGAGGTATCATTCCGGACGTTTTTGTTTCAATCGATACCACGATGTTCTTTCCTGATTTTCATTATCAGAGATCTCGTCAATTTGTTTTTCAATATTTCGATCAGCATGTAAATGAGTTTGAGGGATGGACTAATGACAAGTTCATGTCAGATTTTGACCTGGATAGTCATATTTATAATGAGTATATGTCTGAAATTCCGAGTGAGTTTCAGTCTTTCACTCAAGAAGAAAAGCAAAATTTCAGATTATACTTGAAAGCTTTATTTGCTCAACAGGTTTTTGATGTGAATGCTTATTTTAAGATTGTAAATCAACAGGATATGATGCTCAATAAAGTAATTGAGTTGAATGATCAAGGATATCCACTCGAGCCTTAAGCACCAATTTCTTTAAGTTTTTGCTTCTGAATCATGAACCATTGCTGTTTGGCCTCCGTTCCAAAGGGTTAGTATGTCAGTGGCCACATGGGCGCCACTGCCAGCAGCAGTTGCGTATTGACTTCTCCATCCTGCCAAAACGCCTGATACGTATAAATTCTCGGTGATCTTATGACCCGTATTTTTCAATTGTATACGTTGCTTGTGAGCAGGAAGGTTTTGATGTGGTTCAATATATTGATTTAGCCCTTCGATATTAAATAAATTTGAAGGCCCAACAGCCACAACTACAATATGGCTGGTATAACTATTTTTATTGGTTGTGATGTTAAAACCAGTTTCAGAAGGAATGACTCCGGTTACTTTTTCCTTTTCGATCTGAACCACATGGGGGTAGGTTTCAGCAAGCTGTTTGCGACCATTTTCAAGCAGTTCTTTACCTGTTGTACCCGGCGTTATGCCTAATACATTATTGAAAAGGGCACCATTCAAAGCAGATGTTTTTTGATGCATAATAATGCCGATCCTTTTATTTTCAGCAAAAGGTTTGTTTTTTGCTGAACCCAATACAAGAGCAGCAGACATCCCTGCAACACCTCCTCCAATAATTAGCACATCAAAATTCATAACAAATTAATTTAAAAGTCCTTGAATGTTTGAGGCAAATAGTTTTACAGCTATTGCCAAAAGAATTACACCAAATATTTTTCTGACCACATTGATTCCGCCCTCACCAATGAGCCGCTCAATTTTAGCAGATGATTTTAATACAATATACACAAATATGACATTGATGATAATGGCTACTATGATATTGATCGTTTGAAACTCCGCTTTTAGTGATAATATTGTGGTCATGGTTCCCGCACCTGCAATCAGTGGAAAAGCCAAAGGAACGACACTGGCTGTTTTCGGGGATTCTTCCTTGTACAACTGAACGCCCAGAATCATTTCGATGGCCAAAAAGAAAATGACGAATGAACCGGCTACCGCAAAGGAATACACATCTATGCCAATCAGATTCAATATTTGCACTCCTAAAAATAAAAACAAGATCATGATGAACATGGCAACTACCGATGCTTTTTCTGACTGGATATGACCTACTTTCTGCCTCAAATCAATGATGATGGGAATACTCCCAACAATGTCTATCACGGCAAACAAGACCATGGTGGCAGTGACAATTTCCTTAAAATTAAGTACCATTTGAAAGTTTTAAAATGTGCGCAAAGTTAGAGAATTAGATTCAATGGATCAGCAGAAATTTTATAGTAAATAAGCATCATTAGATCTCTGTTAATGTGGCAGCTAAAACCTGACAAAACCATTGAGTTATGCGATCTATTGTTAAAAAGAGTGTATTTTTGCCCTTCATAAATCAGCC
>CBDULU010000334.1:0-2761 GCA_965368155.1 uncultured Flavobacteriaceae bacterium | reverse complement strand
CTTGTTATAATATACTTAAAGCTACTTTCTTTTTGAAAGTGGCTTTTTTGATTTTAGGCTAGGTGATAGTCCCCTGAATTTTAATTAACTTTGTGTTTGCTTAAAAAATCGACCTAATCAGAATACCATCATGAGTTTGTTCAAAAAAATATTCTCGAAAGAAAAGAAAGAAACCTTAGATAAAGGTCTGGAGAAATCCAAAACTTCCTTTTTTAATAAATTATCAAAAGCCGTCGCTGGAAAATCTGCAGTAGACGATGATGTCTTGGATAATCTTGAAGAGGTTCTTGTGTCTTCAGACGTTGGAGTAGATACTACCTTGAAGATCATCGAACAAATAGAAGCTCGTGTGTCCAGAGACAAGTATTTTGGAACCGATGAACTGAATGGAATTCTCAGAGAGGAAATAGCGGCCCTATTGGCCAAAACCAATACTGGGAATGATACTGAATTTGGTATCCCTTCTGAGTCAGAAAGACCTTATGTGATCATGGTAGTAGGAGTCAATGGTGTGGGAAAAACGACTACTATTGGTAAGTTGGCATCTCAGTTTAAGAAGCAAGGCTTAAAAGTAGTCCTTGGAGCTGCAGATACATTTAGAGCCGCGGCCATTGATCAACTGCAAATTTGGGCAGACAGGGTAGATGTGCCAATGGTGAGGCAGGAGATGGGTAGTGATCCAGCTTCAGTAGCCTATGACACCTTGCAATCAGCAGTAAAACAAGATGCAGATGTTGTGATCATTGATACGGCAGGAAGGTTGCATAATAAAGTGAACCTGATGAATGAGTTGTCAAAAATAAAAAGAGTCATGCAAAAGGTGGCACCTCATAAACCAGATGAAGTCTTGTTGGTGCTGGATGGTTCTACCGGACAAAACGCTTTTGAACAAGCCAAACAATTTACCAAGGCAACCGAGGTGACTTCACTTGCAGTGACCAAACTTGATGGGACGGCCAAAGGAGGTGTTGTGATTGGGATTTCAGATCAGTTCCAGATCCCCGTAAAATATATTGGTGTCGGAGAAGGTATTGACGATCTGCAGGTATTCAATAAAACAGAGTTTGTGGATTCTTTTTTTAAATAGGAGGGAGAAGCCTGTCTGCCGCAGGCAGGTGAGAAGGCAGAAGTTAGAGGTGAGAAGTGAGAAGGTGAGAATTAAGAAAGAAGAAAAATTATGAGAACAAAAAGTTCCAAAAAAAATAAAATAAACGTTGTCACTTTAGGTTGTTCTAAGAACGTGTATGACAGTGAGGTGTTGATGGGGCAGCTAAAAGCCAACAACAAAGAAGTAGTTCACGAAGATGAGAATGATGACGGTAATATCGTTGTGATCAATACTTGTGGATTTATTGGTAAAGCAAAGGAAGAGTCTATCAATACCATTTTACATTATGTTGACAAAAAGGAAGCGGGTACCGTGGATAAGGTTTTCGTCACAGGATGTTTAAGTGAACGGTATAAGCCGGATCTTGAAAAGGAAATTGCTGACGTAGATCAGTATTTTGGAACTCATGATCTTCCGAATTTATTGAAGGCTTTAGAGGCCGATTATAAACATGAGCTACTTGGTGAGCGGTTGACGACTACTCCTAAACACTATGCCTATTTAAAGATTGCCGAAGGATGTGACAGACCCTGTTCGTTTTGTGCCATACCCTTGATGAGAGGAGGTCATAAATCGACACCAATTGAGCAAATCGTAACTGAGGCAGAAAATCTGGCTGCCAATGGGGTAAAGGAATTGATTTTAATAGCTCAGGATCTTACTTATTACGGTTTGGACCTTTATAAGAAAAGAGCACTTGCAGATCTTTTAAGGGCTTTGGTCAAGATTGAGGGCATAGAATGGATCAGACTGCATTATGCTTTTCCAACAGGATTTCCTCTGGATGTTTTAGAGGTCATGAAGCATGAACCAAAAGTTTGTAACTACCTGGATATACCATTACAGCATATCAATTCAGAATTGCTGAAATCAATGAGAAGGGGTAACAATGCTGAAAAAACGATTTCTCTTATTAAGAAGTTCAGAGAAATGGTTCCTGAGATGGCCATTCGAACTACCTTTATTGCGGGCTATCCGGGAGAAACCGAAGAGCAGTTTGAAGAGCTGAAAGATTTTGTCAGAAGTACCAAGTTCGAACGAATGGGTTGTTTCACCTATTCTCATGAAGAGAATACACATGCGTATCTGCTAAATGATGATGTTCCCGAGGAGGTCAAAGAGAGGCGCGTAGCAGAATTAATGGAAATTCAGGGTCAGATTTCTTTTGATCTGAATCAGGAAAAAGTAGGCAAAACCTTTAAGTGCATTTTTGATCGAAAGGAAGGTAATTTTTTTATCGGACGTACGGAGTTTGATAGCCCTGATGTGGATAATAATGTGATCGTTGATGCCACTAAACACTACCTTCAGGTAGGTCAGTTTATCGACATTACAATTACTGAAGCCACGGATTTCGATTTGTACGGGGAACCGTTGAGATAATGATGTATTGATTTATTGGTGTAATGAATCATTAAGGATTCACTTTATCGTCCTGATTTTTGTTGACTTTATTGTATAAACTTTTTTCAGCACAAGAAAAAATGATATTTCTTTTAAGCATTGTAGCATTGTAGCATTGTAGCATTGTGGCATTGTAGCATTGTAGCATTGTAGCATTGTAGCATTGATATGAGTATTGTACATCACCTTATCCGTCTTAAAACAAGGTTAAAATAATCTGACCTTCTTTTTTAAGATAAAAAAAGATGT
>CBDULU010000333.1:0-2771 GCA_965368155.1 uncultured Flavobacteriaceae bacterium | reverse complement strand
TCCATTTCTTGACGTTGAAGAAAAACGCTATCCCAGATATTTTAATACGCCAAATCAGGAGGTTATTGCAAATAAAGTAGCAGCCTTGGAAAATGCTGAAAAGGCTTTGCCATTTTCCAGTGGAATGGCGGCAGTCAGTACGAGTCTCTTTGCTTTTCTGGAAAGTGGTGATCACGTTGTTTTTCAAAATGAGATTTATGGCGGTACGCATCATTTGATTCAAGAAGAGTTTTCAAGATACGGGATTGAATATTCCTTTACAAAGGGATTAGAAATAAGCGATTTTGAAAGTGAAATTCAAGATAATACCAAGGTGATTTACCTGGAAACTCCTTCAAATCCATTATTAAGCATCACTGATATTGAAGCTGTCGCAGCACTTGCAAAAAGAAAAGGCATTGTGAGTATGATAGATAACACTTTCGCTTCTCCTATAAATCAGACACCACTTGATCTGGGTATCGATCTATCTATCCACAGTGCAACCAAATATTTGAGCGGACATAGTGATATCAGTGCTGGAGTGGTTGCAGGAACAAAGGAACATGTTGACAGGATCATGTATAAGGGTCGGAATTTTGGAGGAAACCTCAGTGATTTTATGTGCTTTTTATTGGAAAGAAGTATGAAGACCTTGGCCTTGCGTATTGAGAAACACAACTTGAATGCACAATTCGTAGCGGAAGCACTATCGCTGAATTCATTGATTAGCAGGGTATATTACCCTGGTTTGAGGTCTCACAAGAACCACGATATTGCCAGGAAGCAAATGCACGGTTTTGGTGGAATGTTATCTTTTGATCTTGACAAATCGTTAGATGCGAAATTATTTCAGAAAGAACTCAACATGATCAAGCCCTCCATGAGTTTGGCTGGGGTTGAAAGTACAGTTATACAGCCAAGTTTAACTTCTCATGCCTTATTGTCTCCTGAAGAGAGAGAAGACCAGGGTATTTCTGACAATTTAATAAGATTGTCAGTTGGCCTGGAAAATAAAGAGGATATACTGGCAGACATTGAACAGGCTATAAAAAATTGTATATGATGAAACTAGATATATTAGCGATAGGAGCACATCCTGATGATGTTGAATTAGGTTGCTCAGCTACGCTGGCAAAGGAAATTTCAAGAGGGAAGAAGGTAGGTATTCTGGACCTGACACGTGGTGAATTGGGTACCCGAGGATCGGCAGAAATTAGAGATGCAGAAGCTTCAAAAGCTGCTGAATTACTTGGCGTAAGTCACAGAGAAAACCTTGGATTCAAAGATGGTTTTTTTGTCAATGATGAATGGCATCAGATGGCTATAATCAGAATGATCAGAAAATACCAACCAGAAATTGTATTGTGCAACGCGGTTCGTGACAGACATATTGATCATGGAAAGGGTAGCAAACTGGTTTCTGATGCCTGTTTTTTATCTGGCTTGAGGAGAATTCAAACAGAGATCGAAGGCGCAGATCAGGAAGCCTGGCGCCCAAAACTTGTGTATCATTATATTCAGTGGGAAAATATTAAGCCAGATTTTGTAGTTGATGTGACGGGTTTTATCGATAAGAAAATTGAGGCGGTTATGGCATATTCATCACAGTTCTATGATCCGGATTCCAAAGAGCCGGTATCACCCATTTCGAGCCAAAATTTTTTGGAATCAATTAGCTATAGGGCAAGAGACCTTGGCAGGTTGATAGGTACAGATTATGCAGAAGGATATACAGTTGAACGGTTTGTAGCTGTTGACAATCTTGATCAATTGATCTAAGCTTGAATGATGAGATTTTTTCAGCAGAAAATAATTGATAATTATTTATTTTTTATTTGAAGAACTGACGAAATAGATTATATTTGCACCCGAATTTGCAGTCTGTAAATTCAAAGTATCACGGTGGTTGTAGCTCAGTTGGTTAGAGCATCGGTTTGTGGTACCGAGGGTCGCCGGTTCGAGCCCGGTCTTCCACCCAAAGAGGAAAACGTTCAATATGTATTGAACGTTTTTTTTTGTTTACTATTAATGCTTTGTTAATCTTTTGAAAAAGAATTCATTATTCCAATAAATTGAATATTTTTGCCCACATTAAAATTACTTAAAATGAAGATATTATATATCGTATTGGTGTTAGGTATGATGAGCGTTACAGTTTCTGCTCAGTCATCAAAGGAAGAAGCGATTGCTATTGAAAAGAAAATAATCGCAAAGGCAAAGCGAATAGGGGATCCTGGTGTAGCTTCATATAGTATGTATAAATTGATTGCTTTAGAAGGAGAAAACAGTACATATAAGGATAGCTTAACGTATATGTATTATTCGGCAGGTAAATACGGGTCTTGTTTTATGATGGCGGGTGAAGTATTGAAGAGAGATCCGAAGAATGCAGATATACTCGAACTTAAAGGTAGTTCTTTGGAATCGTTAGGAGCCTTGGATAAGGCGATGGAAGTGTATGCAGAATTATTTGGAATAACCAACAATAATTATCACGGCTATAATTTATCAAAATTACAGTTGTCAATGAAGAAATTTGAAGACGCGTATGTCACCATCAAAAAAGTGGAAGGACTGAATGATTCAGGAAAAATATTTGTTACTTTTTCAATCAACCAGACACATACACAGCAAGTTGAATTACTTGCTGCAATTCCTTATTTAAAAGGGTTGATCGAGCAAGAACTGAATAAAAATGATGAAGCCAAATTGAGCTATCAAAAAGCGATAAAAATTCAACCAGGCTTCGTTCTTGCAAAGGAAAAATTGGACAAGCTTAACTAAAGTAA
>CBDULU010000332.1:0-2779 GCA_965368155.1 uncultured Flavobacteriaceae bacterium | reverse complement strand
TTTTGAAAATTATATTGAGGCCATGAAGGAGGAATACAAAGAATTCACTCCTGAGTTTGCAGAAAAGGAATCTGGCGTAAAAGCAGAAATGATCCGTGAGATTGCAGTGAAAATAGGCGAGGCAGGTGAACGATTTGCCAGCCATAACTGGAGAAGTGCAGGAGCCTCAAATTTAGGAGGTTGGGCTGTAGCTCGTTGTTTACATTTTCTTACAGTGCTTACAGGTGCTGTAGGTGCAAAAGGGGGAACATCTCCAAACTCCTGGAACAAATTTAAACCTGAAGTGCCAAATCCTCCGAAGCCACAGAAAAAATGGAACGAACTGCATTTCCCTAAAGAATATCCTTTGGCCTTTTTTGAAATGAGTCAGTTATTGCCTCATTTTCTAAAAGAAGGAAGGGGAAAAATGGATGTTTACTTTTCAAGGGTATTTAATCCTGTTTGGACCTATCCCGATGGATTTACCTGGATGGAAATGTTTATGGATGAGTCTAAGTTTGGCCTTCACACGGCCTTAACCCCAACCTGGAGCGAAACGGCGTTTTTTGCTGACTTGGTATTACCTATGGGTCTGGCACCAGAGAGACACGACATTAATTCATATGCCACCCATGGTGGCACGTGGGTAGCCTTCAGACAACCTGTTTTAAGGGAAGCTGCCAGAAGAAACGGAAAACCAGTTCAATATACCTATGAAGCAAATCCCGGAGAAGTATGGGAAGAAGATGAATTCTGGATCGAGTTGAGTTGGAGAATTGATCCCGATGGCAGTATGGGTATTCGTAAGCACTTTGAATCGCCAAAACGTCCGGGAGAAAAAATCACGATTGAAGAATACTACCAATACATATTTGAAAGAATCCAAGGTTTACCTGCAGCTGCAAAAAAAGAAGGCATCTCCGAATTTGAATATATGTCAAAATACGGTGCTTTTGAAATTGAAAAAGGAGAGTCTTACAAAAAGAATGAAAACCTTTTGAGCAAAGAACAATTGAAGGGATCTGAGGTAGATAAAAAAAATGGCGTCATAAGAAAGAACGGCAAAGATATTGGTGTCATGATCAACGGACAGGCCATGGTTGGATTTCCTACGCCATCGAGAAAAAATGAATTCTATTCTCAAACCATGGTTGACTGGAATTGGCCAGAATATTCAACGCCAACATATATCAAAAGTCATATCCATAATGATGTTTTAGACAAGTCCAAAGGTGAATATGTACTAGTTCCTACTTTTAGGCTGCCAACTCTTATTCACTCTAGGTCTGGGAATGCGAAGTGGCTTGTGGAAATTTCAAATAGAAATCCGATCTGGATGCATCCTGAAGATGCTGCCAAATGGGATTTTAAAACAGGAGATCTTGTTAAAATGAACACAGATATTGGCTATTTTGTTGATAAAGTCTGGGTAACTCAGTCTATGAAGCCGGGAGTTGTAGCTTGTTCACATCATATTGGAAGATGGAGACGAGAACAGGATACAGTTGGTAATCGATGGGCAACAAACACTGTTGACATTGAAAACAAGTCTTCAGGAAAATGGAAAATGAGCACAAAACGGGGCATCAAACCTTTTGAATCAGATGACAAGGATTCAAAACGGATCTTTTGGAAAGATGGAGGTGTTCACCAGAACATTACACATGCGGTACATCCAGATCCGATCAGTGGCATGCATACCTGGCATCAAAGGGTGAGAATCGAAAAACCCGGAGCAGATGATCACTATGGCGATATTTTCGTTGATACCAATAAATCTCATGAAGTGTATAAGGAATGGTTATCTATGGCCAGACCTGCACCAGGTCCTGACGGTCTTCGGAGACCGCTCTGGTTCAAAAGAGCTTTTAAGCCTGATGAATCTACTTACTATATAAAAGACGCTAAAAACAAGCCTAACAAGTAGAATTAATTTTATCTTTGGCCGTAAAAATTAAATTTAAAAAACCCAAATGAGAAAAATTGCTTATTTCATGGTTGCGTTGGCCATCGCATCCTGTAAAAACGAGCCAAAAGATTATGTTTCGATTGCTGGAAATATCACTGATAAGAACAGTGATTCTGTAGTCATTCGAAATCGAACCTATTCCAAAACAATTGCTGTTAACGAGGATGGTTCGTTCAGCGACACTCTTAAGGTAGAAACTGGAGAATACTCTTTTTATGATGGGGGCGAATCTACTGCTGTCTTTTTGAAAAATGGATTTGACCTTTCAATGACCTTGGATACTAAAATGTTTGATGAAACGGTTAAATATTCGGGAAATGGTGCTGAGCATAGCAATTTCCTGGCTCAAAAATCTTTGTTACAGGAACGTTTACTTGACCTGGATGAGCTTATGACTTTGGATTCTATAGCTCGGGAAGAAAAATTTATGTCAATAAAAGAGGAGCTTACGAGCTTTTATAATTCAGACAAGAGTATTGATACATCTGTTGTGAACAGCAGCTTGAAAAGTATCGATCCTATGCTTAATTCGTATAGAAGGTATATCAATGCAGATGTGGCAATGAAAAGAGACCTGCCTAAAGGAGCACCTTCTCCTTCGTTTGTAGATTATGAAAATATTACTGGTGAGAAAACTTCCCTTGCTGATCTTAAAGGAAAATACATCTATATTGATGTTTGGGCTACCTGGTGCGGGCCATGTAAAGCTGAAATACCTTCATTGAAAAAGATTGAAAAACAATACCACGGAAAAAATATTGCTTTTGTCAGTATGTCCATAGACGATGACAGATCACATGGAGGATCATGGGAAAAGGCTAATGAAGATTG
>CBDULU010000331.1:0-2803 GCA_965368155.1 uncultured Flavobacteriaceae bacterium | reverse complement strand
TTTTCTTTATGCTAAGTCTTTGCATCATCACTACACTAATTCAGATCGTCAGACTAAGCGTCCTGAACTGTTTTACGCAATCTGGATCTTCTGTCAAAGGCCTGAAGTTTGTCAATCACCTTACTCTCGAGAAAGTCGATCACTTTTTCTTCAACCTTGGTTTTGGTCTTATAGACCTTGTTGATATAGGTAATACCTCCTGGCGACATCACATTGACTTCAACAAGCTTTCCGCCAATTACATCAATACCTACAAAATAGAGCCCGTCATTCACTAGTTTAGGGCCTATCTGTTTACACAAAGCCTTTTCAACCTTGGTCATACTATGTCTTTGCACTGATCCACCTGCCGACACATTTGAACGGTGATCACCTTGTCCCGGAACCCTTTTCATGGCCCCGATGGGTAATCCATTAAGCATCAGTATTCTGACATCTCCCTGATCTGCTCCTTCTATATAATCCTGAAGAATCACATAATTCGTTTCACCCCCGCTATTGATATAAAAATCTAACAGGGAATTGATATTATTCATAGCAGTTTTTTCGATCAATATCACACCGGAACCTCCAAAACCATTCAATGGTTTTAAGATCATTTTATCCGCTTCAGATTCTTTGATCATGTCAATAAGATATTGTTTGTTCTTCGACACATGCGTATTAGGAATGATATTGCTATGAGCATCTCCAAATGCAGCCGTATACAATTTATTGTTAGCCTCTCTCATACCTTCCAGAGAATTCATGATAAAGACATCATCTTTTACCGAATCCAAAAAATTAAGCATGATAGGGTCCAATGGCGGATTTGCCCTAAAAAAAATGACATCAAAACCTGCCAATGGAAGCATTTCAACCCTTAACTTCGCCTTTGCATAAAAAGATTTGGCACTGCTTGGCACTTTCTCCATGCGCCCAATAACAGTACAGAAAGCATTGGTTACGCTATTCCTTATCGTAAGATTTGACGGGCTGCATAATGCAACGCCATGGCCCCTTTTTACACATTCTTTAATTAGGGAAAGAGAAGAATCATTTTCAGGATTAATTTCTTCCCACGGGTACATTAAAAAGCAAATATTCATGATATCGTGATTAGTCCGTTTAGAAAAGTAAATATAAAAAATAATTCGATGTTGATTTCTAATTATTAACCTACTCATAAACAATTCAGGAATTTGATATTTTAAAAGCAATAATCTCGAATGATTGCTTCATTAAAAAATATTATATTCGTTTTAAATAATTCAAAAATGAATATAGTAAGAACCGCCCTTTTGTTGATCATTACCTTAGTTGTTGTCCCCGTATTCTCTTACTTTTTTGGCACTCCTTTAAACGACATATCAGTGGAAGCGCTCACAAGCATTTCGACAATTTGTTTGGTGGCCATTGCCTATTGTTTTATCGTTGGTGAAATTACAGGGAATAATAGTCAGGTAGATAAATTATGGAGTTTGTTACCTATCGCTTATGTCTGGGTGGTAGCTCATTATGGAGCTTATAGCCCCAGATTGATCATCATGGCTATATTGGTCAGTTTATGGGGAATTCGACTGACCTACAACTTTTCAAGGCATGGGGCTTTTACCATTAGGTTTTGGGAAGGAACAGAAGACTATCGTTGGGCAGTGCTCAGAGCCAAACCTGAGTTTCAACCCAAATGGAAATGGACCTTATTCAATCTGTTTTTTATCTGTGGCTATCAGCAAATATTGATACTATTATTCACTTTACCCATTATTTTAGCACTTCAATTTAATGAAACTCCCTTAGGAATATGGGATGTCCTTGTTTCAATAGCCATGGTGTTTTTTATCATATATGAAACTATTGCCGATAATCAGCACTGGAAATTTCAAAGTGAAAAATGGAAAAAGATCCACAATAAAGAAAAACTGGAAGGTGATTTTAAAAAAGGATTTTTAGACAAAGGCCTATGGGGTTTGTCAAGACATCCAAATTATTTTGCGGAACAGGCTATTTGGGTATCTTTTTACTTATTCAGCATTGTTGCTTCAGGTCAATGGATGAATTGGTCAATTGCAGGTTGTTTATTACTTATTGTGTTATTTCAGGGAAGTTCGAATTTTAGTGAGGAGATCAGCGCTGAGAAATACCCCCTTTATAAAGAATATCAAAAAAAAGTACCCCGATTTTTTGGATGGAAAAAATCCATCTAATTTATCGAGGCACCTATGTCTATTGATATCAGGCCTTAAGTATTTTTTCGATTCTATCGAGTTCATCACTCGTAAAATCTAGCTTATCCAAAATTCCAACCGCGTCTTCAATTTGCGAAACCTTACTGGCTCCTATGATGACACTGGTAACACGAGGATCACGTAATACCCAGCAAAGTGCCAGCTGAGACATTTTTTGCCCTCTTTCCTGCGCAATTACATTCAAAGCCTTTACTTTTTCTATCTTTTCTGCTGTTATTTGAGAGGTTTGTAAAAATCCATGCGATTTGGCTGCTCTCGAACCTTCGGGAATGCCCTTTAGGTATTTATCAGTTAACAAGCCTTGAAATAAAGGACTAAACACCACAGAACCAACACCATTTTTTTCTAAGACATCCAACAAATCATCTTCAACCCAGCGATTGAACATACTATAAGAAGGCTGGTGAACCACGCAAGGAGTTCCCAAGGACCTAAGTATATCAAAAGCCTCCTGAGATTGTACCGGATCATAATTGGAAATCCCTGCATATAAAGCTTTCCCTGATCTTACGATCTGATCTAAAGCCATCATGGTTTCTTCCAGAGGTGTGTCAGGATCTGGTCTGTGACTGTAA
>CBDULU010000330.1:0-2803 GCA_965368155.1 uncultured Flavobacteriaceae bacterium | reverse complement strand
GAACAATTTAACGATTACTCCAGGCTTGCGTTACGAGAATATGACTTTGAGAAAAGAGGATTTCGGCAAAAATGATTCAGAGAGGACGGGTATTGATTTAGCAACGAGAGAAAATAATGTGGATGTGTTGATACCCGGGATCGGTGCCAACTACAAATTTAATCCTGATGTTTCTGTTTTTGGTGGCATCCATAGGGGATTTGCACCACCGGGGAATAAAGAAGGTACTGACCCAGAAGAGAGTATAAATTATGAACTGGGAACACGTTTTAACTTCTTAGGTCTTACCGGCGAATTTGTTGGATATTACAATGATTATAGCAATTTATTGGGAAGTGATTTGGCCGCAACAGGTGGTTCAGGAAGTTTAGACTTGTTCAATGCAGGGGCAGCTACTGTTAAAGGAATCGAATTTTTATTGAATTATGATGTATTGAGAAACAGCACAGGTACCATGACTTTACCCATTACTTTTTCATATACCTTAACGGATGCTAGATTTGATTCTGATTTCGAGAGCGATGACAGTATTTACGGTAAAGTCTCAAAAGGAGATCAAATACCTTATATACCGCAAAATCAATTCAATTTTACAGTTGCTCTTGAGGGGGATAGATTTAACCTTAGTCTTAGCGGAAGATATACCAGTGAATTTAGGACCCAAGCGGGTGTGGGAGATATTCCTGAGGAGTTTAAGATAGGTAGCAATTTCATCGTTGATGCTGCTGCAAGGTATTTTTATACACCAAAGATTACCTTTTTTGTCAACACAATGAATATTTTTGACTCGACCTATGAAGTGGCACGAACACCTGCGGGTTTGCGCCCTGGTGCGCCCTTTATGATCAATGCTGGACTTGGATATTCTTTTTAAATTGATCCCAAACCAGCTTAGAACGTTCTTTTCATTTTAACCTTGGTCTATTTACTTTCAGAAGCCGATTAATTATTGTAAATTTGCACGCAATTAATATCTAATTGCTTTCTATGACTACTCCCAAAATTTTGCTTGAAGGACTTACTTACGATGATGTCTTGCTGGTTCCAGCTTATTCAGAAGTTTTACCTCGAGAAGTAAACATTCAAACCAAATTCACAAGAAATATTACGATCAACTCACCCATTATTTCGGCTGCCATGGATACTGTGACGGAATCTGAAATGGCCATAGCCATGGCAAGAGAAGGAGGGATTGGTATTTTGCATAAAAACATGAGCATTGAAAGGCAATCTGCTGAGGTTAAAAAGGTAAAACGATCGGAATCAGGAATGATCATTGATCCGATTACCCTTACCAAAGATAAGAATGTGGCTCATGCCAAATCTTTGATGAGCAAATACAAGATCGGTGGAATACCTGTGATCAATGATTCAGGAGAACTGATCGGAATCATCACCAATCGTGATTTGCGTTTTGAGAACAATAATGACCGTCCTATTGCCGAAGTAATGACTTCCGAAAATCTTGTTACCGCTAAAGAGGGAACATCCCTTAAACAGGCGGAAATGATCTTACAGGATCATAAGATTGAAAAATTACCGGTGGTGAATCCTAAAGGGAAATTGGTTGGTTTGATCACTTATCGAGATATTATTAAAGTAAGTGAAAACCCTAATGCCAATAAAGATTCTTACGGAAGGCTAAGAGTAGCAGCAGCCATAGGGGTTACGGGCGACTCTATGGAGAGGGCAAAAGCCTTGATCAGAGAAGGAGTTGATGCTTTAGTCATCGATACAGCGCATGGTCATAGTAAGGGTGTAGCTGAGGTATTAAAAACCATTAAGAAGAAATATTCTAATGTTGAAATCATAGTAGGTAATATTGCTACTGGTACTGCGGCAAAATTTTTAGTTGAAGCTGGAGCGGATGCGGTGAAGGTGGGAATAGGACCTGGTTCAATTTGTACGACAAGAGTTGTAGCCGGGGTTGGATTTCCTCAATTGTCGGCCGTTATGGAAGTTGCAGCTGCTATCAAAGGTACAGGAGTTCCAGTGATTGCTGATGGAGGAATTCGTTATACCGGTGATATTCCTAAGGCTATTGCAGCTGGGGCTGATACAGTGATGCTGGGCTCATTGTTGGCGGGAACCAAGGAGTCACCCGGAGAGACCATTATTTTTGAAGGAAGAAAATTTAAATCATACCGTGGCATGGGTTCTATCGAAGCCATGGAAAAAGGTTCAAAAGACAGGTATTTTCAAGATGTAGAAGATGATGTAAAGAAACTTGTTCCAGAAGGTATTGTTGGTCGTGTTCCTTATAAAGGAGAAGTATATGAGACCATGCACCAATTCCTGGGAGGCCTAAAAGCAGGAATGGGTTATTGCGGAAGTGCCACCATTGAGGACCATAAAAATGCCAGCTTTGTTCGAATTACCTCTTCAGGTATTTCTGAAAGCCATCCTCATAATGTAACGATAACGAAAGAAGCACCGAATTACTCGAGGAGGTAGCATTGTAGCATTAAAATAAAAAAAGGTTAAAGGTAAGATCAATATATGATCAAACTTTCAACCTTTTTTATTGGGTAAAACCTGTTAAAAACAGAGACTAGCGTCTTCTGCGTCTGGCACCTGCGACTGGTTTTTTTCTATTTGGCCTGAAATCATCACTTCTATGACCTCCTGATTCACTTTTCTGGCGTCCTGAATCACTTCTTTGACCGCCTGAATCATTTCTTTTGCTAGAGGTTTTGCTTCTGCCGAAACCTTTGGAAGAACGTTTGTTCGATCTGCCTTTTGGTTTTGAGGTAACTTCTACGATCACTGAACGGTTATTGAATTCAGCTTCATTCATTTTCTC
>CBDULU010000329.1:0-2811 GCA_965368155.1 uncultured Flavobacteriaceae bacterium | reverse complement strand
GCACAGTGTCTTTTTCTTATAATACTTACGCTTGTTTTTTTAGGAGAAATAGCCACATCTGCACCAAAATTCATGACCACCTCCAATAAGCTTTCATAAATGGGTCTTAAACTTTCTTTTCCTGTGTATTGCGCATTGACCAGATCTGATGGATCTATGTTTTCTTCTTTAGATAAGGCGACGATTGTATTGGCAAAGCCGTGAGTTACCTGATGCTCCTTTTTAAGAAAATTGACTGCTTCGGAATGCTTTGAAAATGACATTGTCTTGAGCAGAGATTTCCATTCATTCAAAGACTTACCCGTTTTCTCAGGCATGTTGTCGATCATAGTTTGAAGTGCCTTGTCCATGATATAATTGATATTTTATGTTTACAGTTTATTTAATTAAGCTCAGAGTTTACTCTCAAAAGTCGTTTTTTTTTTTATCCCAATCAGAAAAGTCTACAAACTTTCATTTGAATCATTTTAATACCACCTATCAGACAAATATAAACTCATACCCGTATTTTCTTCGATCGCCATCAGCTCATCTCTTAATTCATAGGGTCTGACAAAGATCTTTTCTCTCAATTCATTGGTTTTTGATAAGTTTGATGCTGATGGAGGATCAAGAATACCATAAGTTACTTCTTTTCTGTCATATCTAACTGTGCGATACCAGTCATCAATTGCTACATATTCATAAGGAGACATTTGCCCGTTTTTCAGCGCCTCAATTAATTTTGGTTGTAGTTTGGGATATATCGTATCCTTCACATTATAGGCCGTGGATATAGAATTATGATGGCTTAATATGGTTGACATCCAAGTACTATTTCCTATTAGTTTTTCACCTGGGTACCCGTTCGATTCGAGAATAGCAGAAAATTCAGCCATTTGTTGTTCGCTATGAGGGGCAAACTTATTCTCTGCATATTTATCCTGAGATTTTGAACTCAATCTAAGCAATGCCTTCAATGCTTTTTTTTGATCTTTGGTATACATTTTTTTTACTTGTTCTCGAATATTTTGATTTAGTTTGGATTCGTACTGTGCTTGAAGATTGGGATATTCCTTTTCAATTGATTTCCATGCTTCATCTTTAAAAAGTGGCGTCAGGTATTCGTTTTTCTTAATTGATTTTATTTCCCATCCCGACAGTATCCCTTGCTTTATATATTCAAGTGACTTTTGAATATTCCCATCGTAAAATGCTAATTGTGAGGCAATTTGATATTCCCTTAAAAATATAAAATCGTAGTCAATGAATAGTTGTTCGTAAAGGAGAAGTGCCTCAGTATAATTTTCAGACGCAATTAATGTTTCTGCTTTTATGACCTGCTGATGGTAAATTTCATAATCCTGATGCTCACCTGCGTTGATCACGAGTGATGAGAAAACAGATAAAAAATGAAAGAGAATTAAAATTTTAGCCATTACATTATTTCGAATATCACAAAGATTATATAAATGCACAGACTAGATCAAAGTCTATATCCAGTTCAAAATACAAAAATTAATAGCTAATTCAAAAAACTATAGGAGGATCACTATTTCAATCGGTCTGAAACAACCGGGTAAAATAACCATTGGTATCATCAAATATGGCTTCAACACTATTGCTTGTTTTCTCAGGGTCTTCAATAAAAACAGGAACCATTAATCTTATAATCCCTTGATCATTTCAAATTGCTTTCCCTTTAATGACATGCCATTTTCTTCCAAAAAATGTACCATCGCTGTACATGTGATTTCTGAATTTATAAGTTTAATTGCGGCGGACTGATTTATTTTGACCATTTCATTAAGTAAAGCCGTACCAATCCCTTGTCTTCTAAATGCTTTATCCACAGCAATTTGAGTTATATCACCTGATCTTGGTTCAAAAACACCATACGCCATAAGTTTGTGCTCCTGAAATGCACCAAAGATTCTAAAATCGCTCAGACATCTAATGATGGCTTCAAAACTATTTTGCCAGGAAGGTGCGAAATCCCAAAATTCGCTGACAACTTTTAGCTTCTCCAAACTCGTCTCTTTAACTGTTACTTTGGGAGATAACTTTACAGCAGTCAACTTGACGTCGTCATTTGATGCACCAAAATAATTAAACTCTCGGCTAACCTTAAAATCAAGCTTTCTATAGACTGAAACAGCTTTTGGATTGTGTTGTAGAACCTCCAGCAGATATTGTGTGATACCCACTTCTTTTAAATAGGGAACAGTCGTTTTAAATATTTTTGATGCCAGTCCTTTTCCTCGATATGCCTCAATTGTTCCTGTTCCTGTGTCATAAGCGGTTTTTATTCCATTGTAAGTGCCTATTCCATTCAGGGTAAACGATACCAATTTATCATTCTCAAAAGCTCCAAATGAAAGTTGAGGAGCAAATCCCCTTCTATCCAGCATTGCCAGCAACTGCTCTTTGTTCAACTGGAATTCATAACTTCTAAAGGCTTCACTAAACCCTGTGAATATGATATCGTAACTAACCTTGTCCAGAGATTCAATTGTGATCATTTTATTATCTTAAAATCTATACAAATTCATTAGTCCCAAACAAATTTCCACTTTCCATCTGCTTGTCTTTTCCAAACTGTATGAAATACGCCCTCAATGACGTTTGTTTTGCCAATTGAGTCGGTTGTTGTGTAAGTATATTTGCCATAGGTATATCCCAAATCTCCTGATAGAGCCACGTCTACAAAATCAGGTTTCCAATCAAGACTCACCTTATTTCCTGCTGATTTTCCCTTTTTATAACTTTCCTTCAATGCTTCTATGCCAATAATCAAACTATTATTTCTCATGAGCACAGCATCGTCAGCCG
>CBDULU010000328.1:0-2819 GCA_965368155.1 uncultured Flavobacteriaceae bacterium | reverse complement strand
AGCCCAACTGATCGATAATTTTTTCAGCCAACCCATTATATTTTCTAAAAGTGTTAAGTCTCATCCTTTGGAAATATTTTTGATCATTGTCATTGGCGGTTTATTGTTTGGGATCACTGGTATGATATTCGCTGTGCCATCTTATACCGTAATTAAAGTAGTCTTAAAAGAATTCCTTTCTGAAAACCCAATAGTAAAATCATTGACAAAAGACTTCGATTAGTTTGAATAAAAAACTATTACATACTGAAGTACAACATTTTATCGACGCCAATTTAAAAACTGACCTTCCCACATTGGTATTAAAGGGCAGTGACTTTGAAGGAATCAGTATTCAGGATCTGGCGCAACAGGTACTCAGTAAGTCTAAATGCCATACCAAGCTCCCAACCTGGTTTCAAACTGAAAAGGTCTATTATCCGAAAGCCGTCAATATTGAGCAAACTTCCTCAGAAATTACCGCGCATTACAAATCAACGCTTATATCGGGGCAATCCCTCATAGATCTTACAGGAGGGTTCGGGGTTGATGCCTATTTTTTCGCAAAAAGGTTTGATCTGGTCACACATTGCGAAATAGATAAAGAACTGTCTGAAATTGTTACCTACAATTTCGGTTTGATGGGAGTAAAAAACATTGATTGCAAAAACGAAGATGGTGTTTCTTTTATTCAAAACGCTACTTCACATTATGATTGGATTTATATTGATCCCTCCAGAAGAAATGGCTTGAAAAAAAAGGTTTTTAGACTTGAAGATTGTTTACCTGATGTCGGCTTACACCTAGGTGATTTTCTGAAGCATTCGAACAATATCATGATCAAATTATCGCCTTTTTTAGATATTGCTTCTACGATCAACAGCCTGCAATTTGTTAAGGAAGTCCAGGTTGTAGCAGTGAAAAATGAGGTCAAGGAATTGATTGTTTTAATTCAAAAGGGATACAAAGGTGTTTGCCAACTCAAAGCTGTAAACATCACCAAAGACAAAAAAGATGTATTTGAAGGTATAATTCCCTCCCAAGAGGTGCCTAGCTTTTCATTGGCCAGGAAATACCTTTTCGAACCTAATTCGGCCATTCTTAAATCAGGACTTTTTAATGAAGTTTCGGCTCAATTAAACTTATATAAACTACATATAAACAGTCACTTATACACTTCTGATGTACTTATAGACTTCCCGGGAAGAAGTTTTGAAATCATCGGTGTTTGCAAATACAATAAAAAACAGATCAAAAGGAATTTCGGTTCCAAAAAAGCCAATATCACCACAAGAAACTTCCATGATTCAGTAGCGGAGATAAGAAAAAAAACAGGCATTAAAGAAGGTGGAGATGATTTTCTATTCTTCACAACAGATATAGAAGACAAGGCCATAATGATCCAATGTAAAAAAGTTTAACACCCGCACCTCTTACTTACTCAATTTATTTCTTATTTTTATTTTGAATATTCAAAATGACACCATGGCTAATAAGAGCGTCCGATCTCTTTCATCAAGAAAAGGACTAGAATATAACCTGTTTGAAAAAATAGCGGAATTATCAAAAAATGATGGTAGTGAAACAGATTTTCACCAACTGTCTAAACAATTTTTTATAGATGATTCTGTGGTACTAGGCACTGCATCCTTTTACGACTTTATAAAGCCGGATGAAAGAAACAAAAAAATTAGAGTTTGTAATGGGACGGCTTGTATGGTTGCCGGATCTCAGGATCACATACATTCTTTGCTAGGTCCTCATTTTGAGAAAGAAGCTATAGGTCATGCCGCCTGTGTAGGACATTGTCATAGTAACGGGGCTGTTATGTATCAGGATCGTACCTATTCAATTAAATCAAAAGAGGATTTGGAGCACCTGTTGTCTTCCGAACGCAACACCGATCAACTCAGAAACAAATATCATGTTGAAGCCAATACAACTCCTGTTCTTACAGGTTCTATTGATGACATAAAAACTTTTTTTAAACTGGCCGACAAATTTGCACAAAATAAGGATCGTATCATAGAAGAATTGAAATCATCAAAACTGCGAGGTCGTGGCGGTGCCGGATTTCCATTTTGGTTTAAACTTGATGCCGTATCTAAAGAGGTCAATGATCAAAAATATATTGTCTGTAATGCAGACGAGGGAGATCCTGGGGCCTATAGTGACATGTACCTTATGGAACATCAGCCATTTAAGGTCTTGTTCGGCATGTATCTCTCCGGATTATGTGTTGGAGCCGATACAGGTGTCCTTTACATTAGAGGTGAATACCCTGAATCTATCCTTGCTGTAGAAAAGGCGATTAGTCACTTGAGTACCCACCATCTTATAGGCGATTTTAAATTTAAAATCATCAAAGGACAAGGCAGTTATGTATGTGGGGAAGAAACTGCGCTGTTAAACTCCATAGAAGGCCTAAGACCAGAGGTAAGGGTAAGACCACCCTACCCTGCACAATATGGGTTATTTGGGAAACCGACAGTATTGAGCAATGTTGAAACTTTTGCCAATATTCACTGGATCCTCGATAATGGCGGAGAGGCATTCGCTTCTTTAGGAACTTCCGAATCTACCGGGACCAAACTGGTATCCTTAGACAGCTACTTTACACGACCGGGAATTTATGAGATTGAAATGGGTACCAATTTGGCTGTTATTTTTGAAAAATACGGACAAGGGCTTAGATCCCAGATAAAGGCATTTCAAATTGGTGGTCCACTTGGCGGTATAGTACCCGCTGATAAGATCAATGAATTGGATCTGGATTTTGAGTCCTTACATAAGGCTGGTTTTTTACTGGGTCATGCAAGCGTGGTTTCCATTCCAGAAGA
>CBDULU010000327.1:0-2830 GCA_965368155.1 uncultured Flavobacteriaceae bacterium | reverse complement strand
CTCAAAAAACGTTAGTATAATAATAGATTGAATTTAATTATTCAATGTATAACCTATTTAAACTAAATAAGGATCATGGAGATAAGCGAGGTAAAAGTTAGAAATGAGTTTTTTGTGTCAGCACTATTCGTTGAGAGTACGATGACTGATTACTTATCTGAAAAACTCAATATCAAAGATTCCATCAATTCTGAATTGCTAGGTAATCATCACAAAGCTCTTTCATTTAGTCAAAAAACGGATGCTATTTTAGATTCGGTTGAACTATCCATTATTGACAAAAGCAAATTATCAGTCTTTAGAGAAATTTATACAGAATTTATTGAAAATTCGAACGCTCCTACTTTAGAAGAAAGTTTTACTTCTGATGACCATAACGATGATTTTTTACTCATCCTGTATCCTCAGAATGATTATCTTCCCAGAGAAGAGAAATTGATCAATGCCTGTTATCAGCTTATTGGTGAGGTTTCTGAACTAGTTGCCGAACAAACGAATAAGCCTGAAGTCAAAATGATAAGAAAAAATCGTTATTTCAATATAGAAAATTTAAAAGTTGGGAAATTCGCCATGCTGTTTTCCTTTTTATTTATCTCATAATCTTAACATAAATGTTTAGATCAAAAATGACCGCAGTTGCGGTCATTTTTTTTTTGTTAAATTTGCATCAAGTAATCAGCATCATGCGAAAAATATACAGACAAGCTGTGATGGCAGTCATCATCAATGAAGAGTCAAAAGTACTTATTGGCTATTCACCCCGTGACAAAAGTTATAAATTTCCTCAAGGCGGACTCGAAGCTGAAGAGGATCTGATCACAGGAATTAAAAGGGAGCTCAAAGAAGAATTGAATTATCATCTACTGCATGATCATATTCTGGAAGTTTATGAAGAAAAAGTAAGGTATCCTTTTCCTCCAAATTGCCATCCTGTATATATGGGTCAAGAACTATCAATCGTAAAGATCAAACATCGATCTGAAGCTGAGACTGTTCCCCAGGATGATGAATTTGATGAATTGATATGGATCTCTCCAAAAGAGATAACGGCCTATAACTACGAATATCGCTCAGATGCTTATCGGAAAGCACTTCTGATCTGCGGTTTGATTTAGGAAACCGGAGTTACCAGATCAAACTCAAGCGCTAAGGGCTTTAATACCGACACCAAAAGAGGAATAAGCTCCTCTCCATAGATCTCATAGAATTCTGAAAAATTAGCTTGACGTTCTTGAAGGGAATGTTTGGGAAACAACTCTTCCTGAAGGATACTGATGCGTGACACGATTTCTTTAAACTTTCGCTTTTGCGCCTTTAAAAGTCTTTTTTCCAGCTTATCCAGACCATTTAATTGCTTCTTTTCCTGTGCCAGGACAGCTCCACTAAAAGACTTATCCGTTTTATCGGATAGCAATTTTAATTCACTGAACATCGCTCTCAATTCTTTTCGCTGCTTTGAAAAGTCAATATCAAGATCTGAGATTTCCTTTACTTTTTTCTTGACCAAAACGTTTTGCTTCAGAAACATATCCCGCTCAGATATATCTAAGGCTGTCAGTTTCTTACGCTGTTTCTTATCAATGATCAAAACGGAATTGCGCAACAGTAAAATTGGAAAAGGCACTGATACACTATCAAAGAAATTTCTGAGCTGCATCCAATAGGCCATTTCTCCGCCGCCTCCTATATAGCATAAATTTGGCAAAATCACCTCTTGATACAAGGGCCTCATCAGTACATTGGGACTAAACTTTTCAGGAGAAGCTACAACGAGGTCCAATAATTCCTTTTCAGAGAATACAAGCTCCGTATTGTTGATTTTATAGACACCCTCTTCAAATAAAATCCGTTCCCTAAGGTCTTTATCCAGATAAAACAAATTGATCTCTCTCGGGTTCACCTGTATCGGATACGATTCCCCAAGCAGTTCATTCGTTTCACTCACCTCTTTAAAAGAGGTTTGCCGGGTCAATTCTTCATTGATATATGGAACGAACAAAGTTTTCAAACCAGGATCATCCCCATCAACAATCAGCAGGCCATACTCAGCAAAAAGTTCATTGGCCAAATATCTTGTAGCTTCAGTTAAAGTCGCATGTTTTAAATAGGCATCCTTAAATAATTGTTTTAACCTAAGGGCATGCTTATTGTGCCCGAAGCTATCTTCAATTTTATCAAAAACCTGGTCCAAGCCTTGGGTTGAAGTCCTTCCAACCGCACCTTGAACGTCCTTATCCCATTGTATTCTCGTCTTCTTATAATTAAAAAAACAGATCTCTTCAAAATCGTGATCTTCAGTGGCCATCCAATATACGGGAACAAAATTTTTATCAGGAAAATTCTCTTTTAATTCACTGGCAAGATTGATGGCCGAAATAATTTTATACAGAAAGTATAGGGGTCCGGTAAAAAGATTCAATTGATGCCCTGTAGTCACTGTAAAAGTGTTTGCATTCTTTAGCAGCAAAAGATGCTCTCGACTTAGATCAGACAACTGTAAATGCTTTGTCTGCTCCTTTAAACAAGCATATAACACATCTCTGTTATCCTGACTAAATGAATTTGATTTTTCTTCAATCTGATGTCTGAATCCTTCAATATTTGGAAAATTATTATAGAATTGTTTGACCGATTCCTTCTGATCAAGGTAGTCACACATGATCTTTGAAAAATAACCGGTATCCTGAAATTTAATAGTTGAGTTGATTTGTCCCAATGAATTGAAGTTTTTAGTAAAAATACATCTTTTTTAATCTTAAAAAAGAAGGTCCGTTTTTTTTAACCTTGTTTTAAGACGGATAAGGTGATGTACAATACTCATATCAATGCT
>CBDULU010000326.1:0-2830 GCA_965368155.1 uncultured Flavobacteriaceae bacterium | reverse complement strand
GACCTGTTTCATGCATCCGCAAATTATGCAGCCTGAACCGGGCGATTGCCCGATCTGTGGAATGGACCTGGTTCCTGCAATATCAGGTGACGACGGACTTTCGGCAGATCAATTCAAGCTGAGTAAAAATGCCCTGGCGCTTGCCAATGTGCAGACCACAATTGTTGGTTCTGGCTCTGACGCAGGAAATACCATCAAATTATCGGGTACCATTGTTGAAAACGAGGAGACTAATGCTGTACAGGTAAGTTATTTCGCAGGAAGGATCGAAAAATTACATGTGAATGCAACTGGAGTTCAAGTCAAAAAAGGGCAACTTTTGGCCAGTATCTACTCTCCTGATCTGATGGCTGCCCAACAAGAACTCATTACAACATCCTCTCTCAAGGATAGCCAACCTGATTTGTATAGTGCTGTAAGAAACAAACTAAAGTTATGGAAGCTTAGTGACGCGCAGATCAATGACATTGAATCCTCAAAAAAGGTCAAAGAAAATATTGAAGTGTACGCCACGGTATCGGGAACCGTACTTAAAAAACTTGTGGAACGGGGTGATTATGTAAAACAAGGAGAAGCTTTGTTCCAGATCGCTGATCTGTCCTCAGTTTGGGCCAATTTTGATGTTTATGAAAATCAAATGGAATTGTTTCGAAAAGGGCAGGATATCGATATTACCGCACAGGCCTATCCAGGAAATCTTTACAAAGGAAAAGTGTCTTTTATAGATCCAATACTTGATCAAGCCTCCAGAACACTGAAGCTAAGAGTAGTATTACCCAATACACAAAACATTTTCAAACCCGGGATGTTTGTAGAAGGCAAAATAGTCGGGACATCTTCAAACGATAAAGACGGCGTCAATGTTCCTTCAACTGCCATCCTTTGGACAGGAGAGCGATCTGTGGTTTATATAAAAACGAATCCCAATGAGCCTGTTTTTGAAATGAGAGAAGTTAAATTGGGGAAAGATTTTGGCGGTAATTACGAAGTACTTCAAGGTCTGAATGATGGGGATGAAATCGTAACCAATGGAACTTTTACCATTGATGCAGCAGCCCAGTTAAAGGGGAAAAAATCAATGATGAACAAAGAAGGTGCTCCTGCAGTTAAAGGACATGAAGAACATGGTCAAACACAAGTCAGCACGCAAAAAGCGAAGTCAAGTGAAAGTCCTGCCCATAAAAGAGTTGCGGTGGCCATTGATTTTAAACAGCAATTAAAACTTGTCTTTGAGGCATATATCCAAACTAAGGAAGCACTGGTAGGAGATGATTTCAATAAGGTAAAGCAAAATGCCGGTCAACTTGTGAACAACCTGGATAAAGTAGATATGAAATTACTTACAGAAGCTGACGCTCATCGGCATTGGATGAAAGTTGAAAAAGAAATGCGGCTTACTGCCACTGAGATAGCAGCTGCTGAGGACATTAAAGAACAAAGAGCTCATTTTAAAGAATTATCGACAGCCATAACCAGCGCTGTTCAGATGTATGGAATCGGTCAGGAGGTTTATAATCAGTATTGTCCCATGGCAGACAATAATAAAGGCGCTTATTGGTTGAGCAATGATAAAAATGTATTGAATCCTTATTTTGGAAGCGCCATGCTAGCCTGTGGCAGTGTAAAGCAGGTTATTGAGGAGTGAGTGTTAAGGCTTAAGTGTTAAGGCTTAAGTGTTAAGGGAGATGGGAGATGTGAGAAGGGAGATGTGAGATGTGAGAAGGGAGAAGTTTTAAGAAAATAAAACATTGCAGCATTTTAGCATTGCACATTACATCAATAAATCATTACATCATTTCATCATTATTTATTACATCATTATTTATTACATTTGCCACTTAATTTTTTTTAAAACATGGAAACACTTACAGAAACAAAATACAGCACATGGTATCATCCTTATAAACCTGCTGCTGCATATAACAAAAGAGTTGCCTATTTCAGTATGGAATTTGGTATAGATCAGGCATTCAATATATATTCGGGAGGTCTTGGCTTTTTAGCAGGTTCTCATATGAGATCTGGCTTTGAGTTAAAACAGAACATGATCGGCATTGGCATGTTATGGAAATATGGTTATTATGATCAAGCCAGAAATGACGACCAGACATTAAGGACCGATTTTAATGAAAAATACTTTGATTTTCTTGAAGATACTGGTATTGAGGTAGAGGTTCATCTGCATGACAATCCACATGTAAAGGTAAGGGCCTATGTGCTCAAACCTGAGATATTTGGAACAGTACCTATGTATTTTTTAAGTACGGATGTTGAAGGTAATGATCATTTATCAAGAACCATAACCAATCATTTGTATGATGCCAATGAGGTAACACGTGTATCTCAAAGTATTATTTTGGGGATTGGAGGAGCAAAAGTGGTTGAAGCACTTGGTGGTTCTGATGTTTATCATTTAAATGAAGGACATGGCTTACCTGCTTTTTACTACTTGAGAGATCAGGGAGTTAAAAAGAACCAGATGGTATTTACAACCCATACTCCTGAAAAAGCCGGAAACGAAGAAAGAGAAGCGCGTCATTTGAACAGATGTGGCTTTTTTGGAAGATCCTTATCCGAAGAGGAATTACAAAAAGAAATGGTGAATGGCGGTATGATCAACTATACTGTTTCAGCACTAAGAATGGCTAAAAAAGCGAATGCCGTTTCAAAACTACACGCCAAGGTAGCCAAAGATATGTGGAAAGATTATGATGGGATATGTAATATCATTCCTATCACCAACGCACAGAATCAGAAGTTTTGGCAAGATAAAGTAATCAAAAGAACCTGGGAAAGAAAACAGGTAAAGGCCTATCAAAAGAGAAAGCAT